>CAZDYT010000091.1:0-10480 GCA_964509395.1 uncultured bacterium | reverse complement strand
CCAGTGGGCGGGAAACAGGATCCCGGCAGCAGTACCCCGATCTTCAGGCTGCACCAGCACCGTCGGGGCTGGCAAGCCGGCAAACTCCTCCGCAAAATACGGGGTGTGACTTCGGAGGGTGACGACCACGGTCCGCTCCAGCGGGATCACGCCCGCTAGCCGGTCCAGGGTCTGGCGGAGCAGGGAACGCGAGCCGATGAGGGCCGCGTACTGCTTTGGGCGCTCCTCCCCGTAGACGCGGCGAGTAAGGGGCCGGAGCCGCACGCCTTCGCCGCCCGCGAGAACGATGCCCCAGAGGGTCCCGGGATACGCGCTGGACGGTTCGAGCCGGGCGAGTAGTTTTCGAGGGGCGACCTCCGGCCAATTCATGTCTTCTTCGCTCTAGCGCACTCAGCCCCAGTCGGCAGACACGCCGATGAACGCGAGCCAGGCCTTCGCGAGCCGCTCGGTCTCGCGCTTCGAGAGACCCTCGATTTGGTCAGGGCGGGGTGGCTGAGCCACGCCGAGTTCCTTGTTTCGCGCTGAACGCCACCGAGACGGTGCATTCTCGCCTCCGCCGCTTTTGCAGCGGTTCGGAGCTCCAGTACCTTGCGCGGATCATCTCACCGGACAGCCTAGAACCTCGGACCTGGCCGGCCTCAAGGCTGGCTGCCGACCCGGCTATGATCATCACTCCCATCGCCAGATCCCCTCGCTGTACCGATTCAGCGACCTTCCAGCCCGTCGGCGCTGACATCCCGTGAGTAGGCGCACAGATGGCGGAGCGACTGCGGGCCCAAGAATGAAACCGTAGGCTTCCAGACCTCCGGTGGTAGCCTGCGTCGTTCACCCTGGTGACGGCCGGGAGTGGTCCCCAGGCGCCCGCTTCCCTGCTGCCCCTTCCCAGGCCGGCAGTTTCAGATCACGTGGTCCCGGAAGTTCGCGCAGGGTTCAAAAGACCTCCCCCTGTCGCGTCGTACGATGATCACGTACCGAGCGGTCCTCTCCGGCGTAGTCGATGGGTCGGGATGGCGCACACGACCTCCCCTCCGCGGCGAGGACTTGGCCCCGACTCGCTGCCCTCCGATGCCGTATGCGAGGCTTCCTATATCAGGAACTCCGTAGGTGGTCTATTGGACTTTGGTACTAATAAGTTCAGGGCTCTTCAGGAAATCGTCTGGCATAGGGAGCTGCCCGGCCTATGCTCCGATCGGCCGAAAGGAGGATCGGAGCGATCCGAGCTATCGAGCTCTACCGGGCGATCTTGGGGCGCACGTCCCTGTGGACGGCGGACAGCGTGGAGCTGGACGTGAAGCACAAACGCACCTGGAACATGGACCTCTCAGGCGGGGGCGGTATCGCTTTAGCGATACGCGCGGCACCCGGTGCTGCTTGAGGATCCGGCGAAGGTTGGCGGGGAGACGTAGACGTGGTGGTACCGCCCCACGGCTCTCTGGGCCTTCATCGCCGGGCGCGGGACCCAGGAGAAGACTTACGGCGAGCTCAAGGGCGAGTTCGCCTTCGACGTCGTCCCGCCTTGTTGGTCCTGACCGCCGAGGACTCGAACTGCCCATCGTCCGGTGAGAAGAGATCGAGCTGGAAGTTCTTCCGGGTCTGGTTGCCGACCCGCTTGTGGTGGGCGGCAACCAGCGGCCTGAGGTTGACCCACTTCCAGAAGCCCACCTTGATGGCGTACTCGCGCCCTTCCTGCGTCAGAAGGTCGAGGATCTCCTCCTGAAAGAAGGCCGCGTCCATGCGGAACTCCAGGGGGAGCCCGCGGCCGAAGCGACCGCGCGGCTCATGGATCAACTCCCGCAGGAACAAGGCAGCGCCTCGGCTGCCGTACACGTTGCCGGGTCGGTTCTTCAGGCGCAGGATGTGTCCGGTCTGGGCCAGGTGGGCCAACAGGGGGTAGTAGCTCGGGTCCTGCTAATGATGGGGATTGAACCCGCGGAATGCCCAAGCGACCGTGTTGCCCGTCCGGACTACCGTGCGATCGACGTCGATGGTCAGCCGCGGCAGGTCGAGCCGCTCGACCATGACGACCTCCACGGCCTTGATCACCCCGAGGCGCAGAAGCTCGGCGAGGATGCGCCGAAGCTCCACCTCGTTACTGGACGTTACTGGTGCCCCAGCGGACCCTGGTCCGATTCACAGAGCCACCTCAGTCCGGACGGCGGGGATCATCAAAGGGCCTCGAGGCGTGTCCATCTCCGAGGCTCCGCGTCAGGCGCGTGCTCACGGCGACTACAGCACCCTTGCATGCTCATTCCAGGCCCGCCCCTCGGCGGCTACACCGCCGGAAGGCACGGGCCTCATAGATAGCCGGCAACTCGGTAGTAGAGCCCAGCCAGCGCCTCCTGAAGCACCAAGCGCATGATCTTCAACCGGCCCTCGGGGGTGCCCGACCAGCCTCGCGCCTCGTCAGGCGCTGGCAGCACCGCAAGCCCGGCGCGTTCGAAGAGCCCCCTGGCCCGCCCCATGCCTTCCCAATCGGCAACCAGGAGCACGCGCCGCACGCCGCGCGATCGCAGCACCGCCCCGAGCGCGGCCGCCTCTTCTCGCGTGGTGTGCCCGCTGGCTTCCGTCAGGATGACCTCTGCCGGCACGCCCAATCGCCGAGCCAAGGCTGCCCGCACCTCGGCCTCTGGAGGACCCTCGCTCCCAGCGGGGCCCGACAAGACGAGGAGCGGCGCCAGGCCACTTTGGTAGAGGAGAATCCCGTGGATTGCCCGGCGCAAGGAGCTGTCGCTCAACGTCCCATCGCCCCGCACCCCGCCGGCGCCCAGGACGACAATCGCATCGCCAGGCTCAAGCTGAGGGGCGTACCCCATCCAGCGGCTTAAGAGATTCGCGAATGGAGTAAATGCGGTGATAAAGAAAAGTCCGAGCGTGACGAGACCCAGGAATCGCAGATTGCCATCAACCCTCTGGGGTCTCATGGTGCGCGGCTGCAAACACGAAACCGAACGCCGACCAGGTCTTCGGAGCGGGATGCCGGCGTTCGCCGCGCCGCCGTTCGACCGCTACATCGCGGTGAACCCTGCGGCGATCCCCCAGTCGGCGGTCCCAGATGACGTCAACAAAGCCCACGTCAGCGAAGTGCTCGCGGAAGAGCTGGAAGATCTCGCTCTCGCCACGGCGGACGATGAAGTAGTGCGTCGTGCCGGTCATGTGAATGGGATCCGGCGCCGCCGGAGCTGCCGCTGGGCCCACTCGTGGCCGTGGAGGCAGAGCTTGAGCACAGAGGGGGCGTACCCACAGACCTTGAGGAATGCCGGGCCCCACTCCGGATCGATGAGGTAGTGAAGGCCTCGGTGATCTCCCCGAACACGCCCGGGGACGGGATCGGCCGCCCCCGGGCGCACGTGAGAAACGTCACCACCCCGCCGGAGCTCTGCAATCGCGGCACGTAGGCGTGGAGGTAGAGCCGGTCGACGCACTTCACTTCCAACGTCACGTGCTCTCTGATAATCTCAGCCACGTTGGGCATGGGCTCCTCCTCGGCGTGGAAGCCAAGGAAGAGATACCACCCAACGGCGTCCGAGAGAAGCCTCACCGCTCTCTCGGCGGACGTTCTTCATTGACTCGTCGGTTTGAGGCGCAGCTTCGTTAGTCGCCTAATCTCCGCGAGTTCGCGACGGCATGGAGCGCCAGCGGTTGGCCCAACTCCGCCCGCTGCGCTCTCTCGCAACGCGGCGCGCGCGGCCGCGAGTCGCGAACACGTTGTGCTTGGAGCCGCAGACAGGGCTACCGAACTGCGGCATCTCACCCTCATCTTCCTCGAACCGGACGAACGCGAGAGGCCGCGGCGGACGGAGCCTCTGGAAGCTCGACACTCGGCGCACCGCGCGGGATGGGATCGCGGAGTGCGGACTTCCGCTCCCAGTCCTGTCGCTTCCGTGTCAGCGCATATTCGTCAATTGCCTCGCGTAGTTCAGCGGCACGATCCGCCTGGTTCCGATAGACGGCCCGGTAGAACTCCGTGCCGAGGCGACCGAGGATCCGATCCATCCGGATCCCATATCGCTTGCGCACCTCGCCCACTGCGCACGTCATCCACTCGGCCGCCAGCCTTCGATCTTCCGCGGTGAACCGCGGGTAGGCGAACAAACCCAGCACTCTTTGGTCCCGAGCCTCCTCGATCCGCTGCTCCCAACGCTTCATGCTCATAGCCACCTCATCGGCAGGCGCCGTAAGCCTCCTTCGCGGAGTCCGATCTGGAGAGCACGCGGCCGCAGCACGGACAGCAGCGCGGTGGCATCCGCCGGAGACCCGGGTAACCGAGGGGGCCGCCCTCACAGCACCGGGCTCTTAGCGTCTTTCGCAGGGACGCCGACCTCCCCGGCCGTCCCTTAGCGCACGCCAGCGCACCCGCTGCAGCCTCTCGCCGTGTCTCTCCCAGCAAGGTCCGTGCCCGAGGTCGGCACGTACGGAAGTTGGCAAAATCCCCGCCGATGCGGGAAGGTTCTCCCGGGCCGAGATCGGAATTCTGCGAACCCTGTGGAGGCGCCGTTCCTCTATCGGAAGAGCGTTGCAGGGGCGCAGCTGGCCTGGATGGTCCGGGGCGTCCTACGCTACCCGGGCCCAAAACAGGAAGGCGTCGGGGGGTAGAGACTTCGGCGCCAGCTACCGCCTATCTTCGGGCTTTATAACGCGCCGTATCCCTAGGACCGTGGTGCAGAACAACGCCACCGGGTTCTCCGGGGATGCTGAGACGGTCGGTCACCCATAGGGAGCCACGGTGGTGAAGTGGCCGGATACCGTGTTGACCGGCTGGGGATTGCGAGCGTGACGCGTCCGGACCGGGTCTGTTCGGCCCGGTAGCTCGGACCGATCATCGATACGGTGGGAACGCAAACGGAATTCGCTTGAACGGTCGGCGCCCAGGGGAGGCGGCGAGGTACCGCCGCACCGTCTTGACGTTGAGCCCGAGCTGGGCGGCGATCCGCTTCTTGGGGACGCCCCCCAGCCACAACCGCAGGACCTCCTTGACCTCCACGGGGCGAGCCCGTGCAGTCCGGTACAGGACTCTGTGACGGGAGCCGCCGGAGGTCTACTGCCCAGCGCCGTGGCGCCGTACCGGGCTTCGTTGGACTAGGAGCGGCCGACCCGAAGCCGTGAACGCTTGAATGTCGACGTAATGCTGGACGCCAGAGGCTGAGACTATGTGAATTGCTTCGATTTCCAGGCGAGAAGGGGGCTGCGGGAATCGTGGCATCTCAAACTGCAGAACCAGACCGCATTCGGGGCACGGTTTGGTCGCAGCGCCGAGGCCGGCCTGAGCACCCGCCCTGCCCGACAGCCCGGCGCCGGATTCCTGAGGTTCGTCGATGCGCAATACCTTGACTTCGTAGAGCGACGCGCTCGCTCGTCGTTGTCGTCGATCCCCTCGGCGACGATCACCTCGTGGCGCGATACTCCCACGGCGGCGCTCTCGCAGCCGACGCTCGTAGATCACCGCAACAGGCGCATCCTCTCTGAAGCTCTGTCGCAGAACGTTGTAGAGTTCGCGCTCGTATTGCTGGACGACGATGAGCCATTGAGGCATTTCGTGCTATCGGGCTCTGAGACTGACTTACGGCAAGGGCCCGCTAGCGGCCCCTCTTGAGCTCGGGCACATCTAGGACCTCTTCACCCGCGGCCACCCCGGCCCGCGGCGCGAGTCACGAAGAACCCGCGAGTCTCCAAGATGGTCGGGTCAACGGGCATCCGCCGCTGGCCGCGCCGACGCTCGCCGGGAACGGCTTGAACAACCTTCCGGCGCTCGTCACCACCGCGCCGATCCGATATCACCTGGGTATTGGGATCGCTCGCAAAGTAAGCCTGGAGCTCCTGAAACAGCTCGGTTGCCCCTCGGCGGACGATGATGAGGCGCTGACGACGGTACATACGCCGCCCAGTCCAAGCAGTCCACGTGCCAGGGCGCAAGCACAAGCAAAAGTCTGCGATTTTCCTCGATTTTCGCCTCCCGGCACGGGTCCCCGCTGATCAGTTCCTAGCCAGCGCTGACCGCATACTGGCCAGCCCGGGGCGCGGGCGCAGTGAATCGTGCCGGACCTCCGCGAGCCGAGGCGGACCAGGGAACGTGGACGGGATCCCAGGAGGCGGGCGGGGTGGCCGTTGGGTTGACGTTCTCTTGGTGGACGCCGCTGCCCGCGAAGCCGGCTCCTACCCCGGAGCCGGCGTCGGGGAGTCAGCCCTGACAAGCGGCGGGGCGAGGCCAACGCCAGCCTGTCGCCCAGACCGGTGTGGTCGTCGGGAGTACCGACCGACTTGATCGGACCGTGTGGATGCCCACCCGCTGCGCCCGCGCGGGCAGCGCTGCCGGCGACCGCCGCGCGCGCGTGGCGGTCTCAAGGGAGAGGCGGCCCAGGTGGCTCGGTGTACAGTTGACGGAGCCGCGGCGGCCCGATCGACATGCGCATTCCTCTCGTATTCGGCGCCTGGCTCGACCACGAGCCCGGGTGGCTCCCGCCCGAGGAGGCCGACAGCCTGCTGGCGGCGCTCCGCGATGAGCTGGGCTGGGAGCAACGGGAGATCGTGCTCTTCGGGCAGAGGATCCTCCAGCCCCGCCTCATCGCCTGGGCCGGCGACGTCGGCTATCGCTACTCGGGGCAGACGCTCGAGCCACGACCCTTCACGCCGGCGGCGCAGCGGCTCCTCGCGCGCGTCCGCGAGCGGGCAAACGTGCCCTTCAACCACGTCCTCGCCAACCGCTACCGGAGCGGCGATGACAGCATGGGGCTCCACGCCGACGACGAGCCCGAGCTCGGCGAAGACCCGGTGGTCGCGATCGTGTCGCTCGGTACGTCCCGCCGGCTCGTCATCAGACCCCGCCGCAAGGGCGCGCCACAGCGGCACGACCTGGACCTCAGTCACGGCAGCCTCCTCGTCATGGGCGGCACGTGCCAGCGTCACTACATGCACGGCGTGCCGCGCCAGCCCGGGCTTCAGAGCGAGCGGATCAGCCTGACCTTCCGCCGGCTGCTCCGGCCGCCGTGAGCCCAACTTCCGCAGTTCACGGAGGTCGAGGACGGAAAATCGAGCCCTTCGCTTCCCCGCCCTGCGGCAGTTCGCCCAGCGCTAGAAACTCCCCTCCCCCACACCCGAGAAACCGGCAGAGCCGCTCAAGGTGCAGCGTGGCCACTGCAGCGGCGCCGACATTCTCCGGCGTCCGGTCGAGGCCGCGGCTGAGCGCCGCCCGCCGATGGCCAAGCCCACGTGGCATCAGGCCGGCGCCTGGAAGACACGGCGCTCGAAATTGAACAGGCTACGGCATCCGGTATCAGTCACGACGATGGTTTCGGTCAGACCGACACCGCCGTGACCGGGCACCTGAACCCACGGGATGAGGTGGAAGGTCATGTTCCGCTCCAGCGGCCGGTCCTGCCCCTTGACCATGCTCAGGATGTGGCCCTCGCCCCAATCCGGGGGAAATCCGATGCCGATGGAATAGGCGGTCCGCGACGCCTGTTCGGCGTTCGGCGCCCCCGCCGCAATGACCTTTCGCGCGATCGCGTCGATCTCGGACGCGGGGACACCTGGCTTGATCGCCCCCATCGTCGTCTCCACCGCCTCCAGGCAGACCTTCTCGGCCTCGACAATCGGCTTCCGGGTCTCGCCGACCATGACGGTGCGCATCATGGCCGTGTGATAGCGGTTGTAGCATCCCGCGACCTCGAGAAATACGTAATCGGTCTTCTCGACCACCCGCCGTTCCCAGGTGGCGTGACCGAGCGCGCCGCGCCAGCCCGAGGCGACAAAGGGCGCCATGGCGGGCCATTCGGACCCCGCGCGCAACATGCCATCGTAGATCGCCGCCGCGATGTCATTCTCCGAGACGCCGACCGCAACCGCTTGGATCCCCGCCCGCATGCCGGCTTCCGTTGCCCGTGCCGCCTGTTCCATCTTGGCGATCTCTGCGTCAGACTTGACCAGCCGTAGCTGTTCGACGATGCCCGTGCAGTTCACGAACGTCGCGTTGGGCAACGTCGCCTTCACGGTCTCCCGTTCGAATGCGCGGAAGAAATAGGCGTCGCGATCATAGCCCAGCCGGGCATGCGCCAAGCCGAATTCGGCAATGGCATCGGCCAGGACTCGTGGTGGGTTGTCGAAATCGTGGTACGGGCGGCTCTCTCTGATCCACGTCCGGGCGGAAATGTTGGAGGACTCCAGACGCCGGGTGACCATGAATGGTTCCTTCTCGAGGGGAACCACCAAGGCCTGGAACCAGTAGTACCCGGGGGTCTGGTACCCGGTGAGGTAGAAGAGGTCGTGGGGCATCGTGAGAATCACCGCATCCATCCCGCGTTGCTCCATCAGCGCGCGAAGACGCCTCAACCGGCGCTCATACTCCGCCATCGGGAACACCAGTTCACTTTTGGTCTGCATTCGGCCCTCCTTCGCCGCGAATCATGACGCCCACGACATGAGGGCAATGATCGAGACCGGCCCGCATCACACCTCCAGGACCGCCTGTGAGCACAGCGCGGGCCGCTCTCCGGCCGGCGCCGATATCCATTGCGGCAGGCCGGGCAGCTGGCGGCCCCATTTCCTCATCGAGAAGTCAGTTGGCGCTGTCGCACCGGAGTCACCGCCCGCCTTCGCGCCTCCGCGGCCGGCTGTGAGGGAGCTCGACCGTCCCTGCTTCGAGAAACCGCCATACCGCGCCCAGGAGCACGCCGGCTCCGATCGGGAGGGCCTTCTCGTCGAGCGCGAATCCGGGGTGGTGCAGCGGATGCACGATGCCCTTTGCGGGGCTCCCCACGCCGAGGCGGAACATCGCCCCGGGCACGCGCTCGAGATAGAAGGCGAAGTCCTCGGCAATCAGCTCGGGCCGCGGCATCTCGTGAAGCGCGGCCGGACCGAGCACGTCGCGGACGGCGCCTCGGATCAGATCCGTCAGCGCTTCGTCATTGCGCAGGACCGGCTCGCCCGGGAGCACTTCGACCGTGCCCGCTGCTCCATGGGCGCGGGCGACCCCGCCCACGACGTCCCGGATCATCGCCCGGACGCGAAGGCGGACCCGCTCATCGAGCGCGCGGACGGTCCCTTGGAGGAGGACGTGGTCGGCGAGGATATTCGGCGCGGTCCCGCCTTCGATCCTTCCGATGGTGAGCACCACGGGTTCCAGCGGATCGATGCGCCGGCTCGCGATCTGCTGGAGCTCCTGGATGACCGCAGCCGCGACCGCGATCGCGTCGACCCCGAGATGCGGGAGGCCGCCGTGTCCGCCCCGGCCCCGAATGGTGATCTGCAGCGAATCGGCGCCCGCCATGAACGGACCCGATCGGACGCCGATCTGGCCCACCGGGAGGCCGGGGTCCACGTGGAGCGCCAGGATCGCGTCGATGCCCTTGAGGTGCCCCGCCTCCACGATCTGGCGGGCCCCGAGGGGCTCGGACTCCTCGGCCGGCTGGAAGACGCACGTCACGGAACCTCGCAGGCGCTCACGCTGCCCGTGCAGGGCGATCGCCACGCCGAGCAGGATCGCGGTGTGCGCGTCGTGCCCGCAGGCGTGCATCACGCCCGGCCGCCTCGAGGCGAACGGGACCGATGACGCCTCGACCAGCGGCAGCGCGTCCAGGTCCGCGCGGAGCGCGAGCGCTCGTCCGCTCCGCCGCCCCCGAATGGTGACCAAGAGGCCGGTTCCCGCCACCGCCTCGATCTCGCGGAGTCCGGCCGCGACCAGCTCCCGCCGCACGAGGGCGGCCGTCGCCGTCTCCTCGTGGGAGAGCTCGGGATTCGCGTGGATAGCCCGCCGGACGTCGCGCATCTTCCGCGCCAGCCTTGGCGAAATGGTCGCCGGCGCAGCCGCTGGCACTCGCGATGACGGTCGGCTCACTTCACGATGCGGGCGCGAACGGTCCTGGTGAGGAGCTCGGCTCCCGTCTCGGTCACGACGGCTGTCGGAGCCGCCGCCGCGCCCGGTCGTCGCCGCCGAGACTGCGCCGTGACCCGGTCACCCGGACGGGTCGGCCGGAGTCTGCCCGCCGGCCCCTGACCGGCCCTCAGCCAGCGGCATCCTTGGGTTCTCCTCGGGTTCCGGATGCGCCCTGGCGGGCTCCCGAGGGCGCCGCCATGGGCTCGGCGACCACCTGCCTGGTGCACCGCGTCCGGGTGGGCTATGCTTGGCGTGGCTGGTGGCGCCGTGGGGGACGGACGCGGGGAGCGCCTACGATCCGGCTCCGGGGGGCGATCCCGAGGCACGGTCGCGTCGGGAGTGCAGCCAGGATTTACCGGGTCGCCGAGTTGAACGATCACGTCTCCTCAGACCTCCGGGAAAATCACCAGGGGCGGTCCCAGGCAGACGACCGCCACGCGTTCCGTCGAGCGAGGCTCTACGCGATGCCCTCGTCGAGCTGCTTGCTGAGCCCATGGGTGCCGCCGGGTCGCAGCGGGCGGGCTTCGGCGATCGGGAGATAGAGGGGGAAAGGTTCGGGGGTCACGGTCCGGCACATGCACCCGGCAGTGACCGGTGAGCTCGGCGACGACGTAG
>CAZDYT010000090.1:0-10508 GCA_964509395.1 uncultured bacterium | reverse complement strand
TCTGCCCTCTACCTGGCCGACCTCTACAACGTCGCCGTTGAGGTCCGTCGTCGTGAGCAAGCCGCCCGCCTCTTGTTGGCGCTCTCGGGGAGCGCGCTCGTCGCTGCTGCGGTCGGCTTTGCAATCCCAGACCTAAGGTTCGGCCGGCTGGCCTTCGGCCAGATTTTTGGCGCGGTGTCGATCGGGCTCTTGCTGTGGCGCAGCACCTGGCTGCAGCTGCGATCGAATGACCGGCTGCGCGAGCGCGTCCTCGTGCTGGGGGTCAGCCGGGCAGCAGGGGACATCATCAAACTGCGGACGATTGGGTCTAGGCCGTTCACGGTCCTGGGGTTCCTGTCCGACGATCCGGGGGCGTATGAGGAGCTGCCGCTCGGCGCGGAACTCCTGGGGAAGGCTCGGGACCTGCTAACGATCGTGGACGAGCTTCAGCCGGAGCTTGTGCTCGTCGCGCTCGCCGAAATGCGCGGGACGTTCCCGGCGAAGGACCTGCTGGAGTGTCGGCTGCGAGGGATTCGGGTGGAGGACTGGCCGAGCTTCTACGAAAAGCAGACGGGCAAGATCCTCGTCACGGACATGCGCCCGAGCTGGCTGATCTTTTCTGACGGGTTTGTCAAGACGGATCTGACGCAGACCGTTAAACGGACGCTGGACATCGGGCTCGCCTTGGCCGGGCTCATATGTGCACTGCCTGTCATGGCCTTGGTCGCGCTGGTGATCAAGCTGGACTCGATGGGGCCCGTACTCTTCCGCCAGGAGCGCGTCGGGCAGAATGGCCGGATCTTTGTTCTCAGTAAGTTCCGCTCGATGCGCGCCGATGCGGAACGGTCGGGCGCCGTGTGGGCGGCCCGGGACGATCCGCGCGTCACGCGGGTCGGACGGATCCTGCGAAAGACGCGGCTCGATGAGTTGCCGCAGCTCGTCAATGTGTTGCGTGGAGAGATGAGCTTCATCGGGCCGCGGCCCGAGCGCCCCGAGTTCGTGCGTCTGCTCCAGCACCAGATTCCGTTTTACATGGAGCGCCTCTCCGTGAAGCCGGGGATCACCGGGTGGGCTCAGGTGCGCCATCGGTATGCCGCGTCAATTGAGGATACCTTGGAGAAGCTCCAGTATGACCTCTACTACATCAAGAACCTTTCGCCGTTCCTCGACCTGCTTATTTTGCTTGGCACCATTCAGGTCGTGCTGTTTGGCCGGGGCGCGCGATAGGGCCTCAACAGGGGGAATGCTCGACAGGGGGAAATGATGGAAGCGTGGCAGATTATCAAACGTCTCGCGCAAGGTATTTGGCGGCGCCGAAAGTTGCTCGCCGTGTTGACCTTCATGAACGCGGCGCTCGTCCTCGGTCCAGCCGTCTACTACCTCTCTGATGAGCCGCCTCGGTTCCGCACCTTGGCGACGATTCTCGTGGAATCGCGCCCTGACCGGGTTCCAGTCTTCCAGGAGTTCTTGCCGTTCCGACCACTTCCTGTGCAGCTTGCGATCCTAAATAGCCGGAGTCTCGCTGAGGGCGTCCTCGAGAGCCTGCCGAAGGCGTCCTTCGAGGATCTTATTGAGAGCCCGTACTACGTCGACTACTACCTTCACATCAAGAACGTCTACCGCCGCCTCGTAGGACTGGAGCCGGAGGTCGAGAGCCCGCAGCGTCGTGCCCTCAAGGAGCTTCAGAACGCTCGGGTGAGCTTCGACGCCCGGGCTGGGCATGGCATCGTATACGTCACGGCAGAGGCGTCGAAGCCACAGGTCGCGGTAGACATCGCTGGCACCTATATCGAGGTCCTCCTGTCACGGACCCGTTCGTTCAACATCGACGATGCGCGCGTGTCCCGCGAGTTCCTCGAAAATCAGGCGGCCGAGGTCCGGAAGAGCTTGCAGGCGAGTGAAGAGGCGCTTCGGGCATTCACCGTGGGACACGGAGGGATCAGGGTGCCGGAGCAGAGCCAGGCAACCGTGACGCGCCTGTCCCAGGCTGAGACGGCCTTAGCCGAGGTCGCGGCGAACCGGAAGATGGTCGAGGCGCGCCTCCAGCGGATCCGGGAGAAGGTCGAGGTGCAGGAGCGGACGCCGCCGCCGATGGCCGCCCCGGTCCCAGCCGCTCCACGTCCGATCCCAGTGGCGGTCCAACGCCTCCGGGAGCGGCTCTCCCGACTGGAAAGCGCGTTGCTCGACCTCCGGACGAAGTACACCGATGAGCACCCCCGGGTGGTCCTTGTCAAGGACGAGATCGCCGAGCTTCAGCGCGAGCTGAGCAGCGTTGTGAAGGAAACGACCCCTGTCACGCCGGCGCCCGCTGCAGTCCCCCCCACCGAACGGGTCAACTTTACGGAGCAGGTTCTCGCCCTGGAGACCTCCTTCCACGCCCTGACTGCCCAGGAAGAGGCGCTCCGGAAGCAGGCCGAGGGGCTCAAGCAGAGTTTGACCGGGCTCACGCGCAGCGAGATGGAGTATGCGCGCCTGGTACGGGAGGTCGAGAGCAGCCGCAACTTGTACACCCTCCTCTCTGACCGGCTAACGGGTGCCCGCATCCGGGAGCAAGGGGAGATGAAGGTGGTCAAGGTCATCGATCCCCCCAGCTTCTCGGCCCCCGTCGCCAACGAGAGGCGCCTGAAGTTCGGCGGGTTGGCGCTGCTGCTGGCGCTGGCGTTCGGAGGCGGGGTGCCAGCAGCCGTCGAGTGGGTGCGCCGACCGGTCGAGACGGAGGAGGACGTCCAAGAGGCCACCGGTCTGCCGGTCTTGGCGGCCGTCCCTCAGCTGCGCGGCCAGGAGCCCTGGTTCCTGACGGCCGAGGAGCTCCAGGAGCTCGGGCGCGGCCGTCAGTTCCGCGCAAGCTACTTCTTCAGTGAGGCGTTCCGAAGCCTCCGAGCTGGGGTCCAGCTCGCGGCGCGCGGGAACGGTCGGCTCCGGACGCTTTTGGTAACGAGCGTATACCCCAGGGAGGGGAAGTCGATGGTTGTCGTGAACCTGGGGGCCGCCTTTGGCGAGGCCGGCCGCCGGGTAGTCCTGGCCGACACGGACATCCTGCGCCCGGCTCTTCATGAGCTCTTGAATGTAAAGGCGGGAGCCGGGCTTGTGGACGTTCTCCACGCGCGACGGGAGGTGGAGCAGACGCTGATCCCGGTAGGCGATGGGATTAGTCTCGCGCCGTGCGGTGGCGAGCTTCAACCTAGCACCCGCGGAATCTTCGCGACGAGCCGGCTCAAGGAGCTTCTTGACGAGTTGGCGACTCACGGTGATGTGGTCCTCTGCGACTCGTCCCCAGTCCTCGCGATGCCCGACAACCTGTTCCTTGGTGCTGCCGTGGACGGAGTGATCTTGGTCATCAAGGCCGGCCAGGCGAGCCGTCGCGACGTGGCGCGGGCCAAGGTTGCGCTCGAGGGGGCCGGCGCTCACGTTTTGGGCGTGGTCCTCAACGAAGTCCCTGCAAGCGCGCACAACGGTCACTACGACCGCTACCACATGGTCCGCGCCCGGGAGCAGGAGGTGTGAGTCCGCTCGAAACGGCCGAGAGGAGCGACCACGCCGCCCGACTACGGGCTCGGCTCGAGGGCGCCAGTGCCCAGGTCGCGGTCATCGGCCTCGGTTACGTAGGCCTTTCGCTGGCCGTTGCGTTGGGGCGGGCTGGCTTCACGGTTCGGGGCATCGACGTAGACCTCGAGCGGGTGAGCCTCGTTAATGCCGGCAGATCATACGTGATTGACGTTGCCGAGGACCACCTGCGCGCCCTCGTAGCTGCCGGGCGATTGTCAGCGGGGACCACTTTCGAACGTGTGAACGAGGCGGACGTGGTCGTGATTTGCGTCCCAACGCCGCTTCGCAAGAGCAAGGAACCCGACATCTCCTTCATCCTTTCCGCGCTGGAAAGCCTTCTCCCGTGGCTGCGCCCCGGGCAGCTGCTGGTGCTGGAGAGCACGACCTATCCCGGTACAACTGAAGAGGTGCTGCAGCCGAGCCTCGAGGCGAAAGGATTCACGATCGGACGCGATTTCTTCCTCGCGTTTTCCCCCGAACGTGTCGATCCGGGAAACGAACAATTCACGACTTGGAACATTCCCAAGGTCGTCGGGGGAGTGACACCTACCTGCACGGAGCTAGCCGCTATCTTCTACGGGAAGGTCGCCCGACAAGTCCACCGCGTGTCGAGTCCGCGGGTCGCCGAGGCGACAAAGCTCCTCGAAAACGTCTTCCGCAGCGTCAACATTGCGCTCGCAAATGAGCTGGCCCTGGCCTGCCGGGCCATCAACGTTGATCCCTGGGAGGTCGTCAGAGCCGCAGCGACCAAGCCATTCGGCTTCATGCCGTTCTACCCGGGCCCCGGAACCGGCGGCCACTGCATCCCGCTCGACCCGCTGTATCTCTCGTGGAAGGTCCGGCTCAATGGCTTTGAGATGCGATTCATCGCGCTCGCCGACGAGATCAACCGAGCGATGCCCCGGCATGTCGTCTCCATGACTACGGATGCCCTGAACAACCGAGGACGTTGCGTTCGCAACGCCTGCATCCTCGTACTCGGGGTGACTTACAAACGGGATGTCAACGACGTGCGGGAGTCTCCGGCGCTGGAGATCCTGCGTCTCCTGGCCGATAAGGGGGCGCGCGTACGGTACGCGGATCCGTTCGTCCCGGAGCTAAGCGTTGGAGAGCTCAAGCTCGTCGCCTTGCCCGTGACGCCATCGGTCCTGGCAGACGCGGACTGCGTGGTCATTGTGACAAACCACTGCGGCTTCGATTACGCCATGGTCGCGCGAGAGGCGCGTCTCGTCGTAGATGCCCGCAACGCGCTCGGCGGGTTCCCCGACCACCGCGAGAAGATCGTGACCCTCTAGAGGGAGGCAACCGGGCACGCCTGCTGAGCGATGCGCAACGCGCTGACGTTTGACGTGGAGGAGTACTTCCACGCGGAGGTATTCGCCGGGCTTGTCGGGGCGGATGACTGGCCAAGCTTCCCGTCGAGGGTCGTGGAGAGCACGGAGTGGATCCTCGGGCTCCTAGGCCGATATGGGGCGACGGCGACGTTCTTCGTGCTCGGTTGGGTGGCGGACCGGCATCCCGGCCTAGTTCGCGAGATTCGGGCTTACGGTCACGAAGTCGCCTGCCATGGCTATGCCCATCGACTCATCTACGCGGCGGACCGCGAGGCCTTCAGAGCAGATGTCCACCGTGGGAAGCGGGCGATCGAGGACGCGACGGGGGTCCGTGTCCTCGGGTACCGCGCACCAACGTTCTCGGTCGTGCGAGAGACCCTGTGGGCGCTCGAGATCCTGGTCGAGGAGGGCTTCCGCTACGACTCGAGTATCTTTCCTATCCACCATGACCGCTATGGGATTCCGAATGCACCCCGGTTCCCGCACCGGGTGCGCCTCAACGGCGGAGGCACACTGGTCGAGTTTCCAATCACGACGCTCCGGCTCGGAGGGCAGCGTTTGCCATTTTCCGGTGGTGGCTACTTTCGCCTCGCGCCGTATCCGGTCATCCGTGCCGCCATGCGGCACGTGAACAGGCGGGAGGGAATGCCGGCCCTGGTCTATCTCCATCCGTGGGAGCTGGACCCCGGGCAGCCGCGCCTTCCGGTGAAAGGGCTCAGCCGATTCCGGCACTACGTGAACCTCCGGCGCACGGCCGCGAAGCTCGACCGGCTGCTCGGCGACTTCGCCTTCGCGCCCGTTGGTCAGGTCCTCGCCGCACGGGGATTCCCGGAGGTTCTTGGATGAAGGTCACCGCTGTGGTGGGTGCGCGCCCGAACTTCGTGAAGATCGCGCCAATCCTCGTCGCGGCACGAGACTACCGGGACTTCCAGGTCTCCCTGGTCCACACGGGACAGCACTACGACGCCCCGCTGTCGGACGGGTTCTTCCGGGACCTGGACCTTCCGGCCCCCGACGTCAACCTCGGGGTCCACGGGGGCTCCGGGGTCGGGCAGCTCGCGGAGATGATGGCGCGTCTGGAGCCAGTCCTCACCACGCCGCGCCCCGACATCGTCGTCGTGGTGGGTGACGTCACCTCCACACTCGCGGGGGCTCTCGCAGCGGTCAAGAGTGAGATCTGGCTCGCCCATGTCGAGGCTGGCCTCCGGAGCTTCGACCGAACGATGCCGGAGGAGATCAACCGAGTCCTCACTGACGCCGTGAGCGACTTCTGCTTCACCACCGAGCCCTCGGCCAACGAGAACCTGGCGCGCGAGGGAATCTCGGCGCACGGAATCCACTATGTCGGCAACGTCATGATCGACACGCTCTTCCGCTTCCGGGAGCGGGCGGCGACGTCGGCAGTTCTTGAGACGTTCGGGGTCAAGCCACGGAGCTTCGCAGTTCTTACGCTCCACCGGCCGAGTAATGTGGACGATCGAACGGCACTTCACCGGGCGCTCGCCGCCGTGCGGCCGGTCGCGGCCGACGTCCCCGTTATCTTCCCGGTCCACCCGCGGACCCGGCCAAGGCTTACCGGCCACCCTACGACGGGGCCAAACGGGGGAGGGCTCCGCCTCGCGGATCCTCTGTCATACCTCGACTTCGTCCAGCTCATGGCCAATGCCGCCTGTGTCCTGACCGATTCAGGCGGGATCCAGGAGGAGACAACGGCCCTCGGGGTTCCGTGCCTCACGCTTCGGAGAACCACGGAGCGGCCGATCACCGTCACCCGAGGAACCAACCGGGTCGTCGGGACTGACGAGGTCCGGATCGCGGCCGCCTGGGACGAAATCCGGCGGGGCGCCTGGCCCATGGGCCGCCTGCCGGAGCTCTGGGACGGGAAGGCTGCGGAGCGGATCGTGAAGATCCTTGCCGACGAGTGTGCGCCGTGACCCTCGCGGTCACCGAACTCCGGGCCGAGACCGTGGAGTGGGACGCCTTCGTGCGAGCGTCCGCCGACGGAAGCCCCTTTCACCTGACGGCCTGGAAGCGCGTGGTGGAGGAAATCTTCGACCACCGCCCGCACTACCTGATGGCGAGACACGGCGACACCATCGAAGGAGTGCTCCCGCTTTTCGAGGTAGGAGGGCTACTGACCGGACGGGCGCTGGTCTCGGTGCCGTATGGCGTCTACGGCGGGATCTGCGCACGCTCCGACGCGGCGCGTCGGGCGCTCCTCGACGCCGCAACTGCGCTCGGGCGCGGGCGCCGGGCCGCGTACGTCGAGCTACGCCACCGGCGCCACCAGGGCCTCGACCTCGCCACCAAAGCGCTTTATGTCACCTTCGCGCGGAGCATCTCGTCGGACATCGAGGCCAACGCCCGGGCCATACCGGGCAAGCAGCGGCGGATGACGCGCCAGGGGGCAAAGCACGGCCTTCGGGCCGAGATCGGGCGGAACCACCTCGAGGGTTTCTATGAGATCTACGCGCGGAGCGTTCATGCACTGGGCTCTCCGGTCTTTCCCCGTCAGCTCTTCCGTGCGCTCCTCGACACTTTCGACAAAGAGTGCCAGATCCTGACCGTGTGGCGGGGCCAGGCGATGGTCGCCGGAGTCCTGACGCTCTTTTACGAGGATCAGGTCTTGCCGTATTACGGCGGCGCGCTGCCCGAGGCCCTCCCCGACGCGGTTAACGACTTCATGTACTGGCAGCTCATGTGCCATGCGGGCCGCGCAGGCTACCGAATCTTCGACTTCGGGCGCAGCCGCCAGCGGACGGGCTCCTACAACTTCAAGCGTCACTGGGGGTTCGAGCCAACGCCCCTCCCGTACCAGTACGTATTGCTCAGGCGGCGTGAGGTGCCGAACGCGAGTCCCGGGAATCCCCGCTTTAAGCTCGCCGTGGAGACGTGGAAACGGCTACCCTTTGCGGTCACGAAGGTCCTGGGACCACTTCTCACCCGCTATCTGCCGTGAGTTGGAGGTCAAATGCGAGTGCTGATTACCGGGATCACGGGGTTTGCCGGGAGCCACTTGGCCGAGTACGCGTTAGACCAGGGGGCAGAGGTCTTCGGGCCGATTCGGGTCAGGAGCAGGCTTGAAAACATCGAAGAGATCAAGGGCCGGGTAGTTCTGGTTGATTGCGATCTAAGAGACTTCAGCTCCGTCTTGGCACTCGTCAATGCCTGCCGCCCAGACAGGATCTTCCACCTCGCTGGTCAGAGTTACGTTCCCACCTCGTGGCACGCCCCCGCGGAGACCATTCAGAACAATGTCGTCTGCCAAGTCAACCTCTTCGAGGCGGTCCGGGCGCTCAAGCTTGATCCGTTGATCCAAGTGGCGGGGTCCAGCGAGGAGTACGGCCTTGTCTTCGAATCGGAGTGTCCTATTCGGGAGACAAATCCTCTTCGTCCACTGTCTCCGTATGGCGTGAGCAAGATCGCCCAGGATTTTCTGGGCTACCAGTACTTCAAGAGCTACGGCTTACGCGTGATCCGAACGCGCGCCTTCAACCATACAGGACCGCGTCGCGGCGAAGTCTTCGTAACCTCAAACTTTGCCAAGCAGATCGTGGAAATCGAGAGGGGCGTCCGGCCCCCGATTCTCGAAGTGGGGAACCTCGAGACGCGCCGGGACTTCTCCGACGGCCGGGATATTGTCCGCGGCTACTGGCTCGCATTGGAGAAGGCGACACCGGGGGAGGTCTATAACCTGGCATCCGGTCAGGCCTACTCGATCGCTGACATCGTCAAGATGCTTCTGTCGGAGGCGCGGCTCGGTGCCGAGGTTCAGGTGATACCCAGCGCCGATCGCATGCGGCCCTCGGACATTCCCTTGCTCCTGGGCCATTGCGGGAAGCTCCGAGGGGAAACAAGATGGGTTCCTCAGATCCCTCTCGAGCGGACTCTGGCTGACTTGCTTGAGTACTGGCGGGCAAGGCTTGGCGATGCCCCTGCGTGCACACGTCCATGAAGATCCTCATGCTGTGCCAGCGTCTTCCATATCCGCTGAACAAGGGAGAGAAGATCCGAGCGTTCCACCATCTTCGGTCACTCGCGCGGAACCACGAGGTGACGTTGGTGTCCACGGAAGACGACCGGCGGAATGTTGCGTACAGGGATCGGCTCAGGGAGTTTGCGGAGGAGATTGCTATCGTACCGATTTCCGCCGGCTGGGCGAAGGTCAGGAGCGTGGCGGCTCTCGGACTGGGCAGGTCTATGATGGTGGGCTACTTCTCGGCAGGGGGTCTCAGGAAGCGGATACTGGCACTGCTGACACGAAAGACCTATGACCTGATCTTTGTGTACTCGTCCGCCATGGCCCAGTACGTGGGCCAGATCCAACAAATTCCCATCATCGTGGACTTCGTGGATCTGGACTCGCACAAGTGGTTGCAGTATGCGAAACGCGCCGGCTTCCCTCTGTCGCTTCTCTACCTGATCGAAGCGAAGCGCATGGCCCGCTACGAGCAGCACGTCGCCAGGCTGGCGACCACCGTCGTCTTTGTCAGCCACGCGGAAGCGGCTCTGTTCCAGGCGAGTGGTGCTGGCGCCCGCACGGCCGTCGTGCCAATGGCAGTGGACACCGAGTATTTCTCACCGAACTCCGCGCCAGCGGCCGTCGAGTCGCCGACGCTGATCTTCACCGGGGTGATGGACTACGTTCCGAACGTAGATGCGGTTCAATACTTCGCCCACGAGATCTACCCCAGAATTCGACAAATGGAGCCGGACGTACGTTTTCTGATCGTCGGGCAACGGCCAAACCGTGTAGTGCGGCGACTGGGAGGGATTCCGGGGATTGCGGTTACGGGAAAAGTTGCAGACGTGCGTCCATACTTCGCCCGGGCCCACGTCGCGGTTGCACCGCTGCGCTTAGCCCAAGGGATGCAGACGAAGGTCCTCGAGGCCATGGCGATGGGTCTGCCCGTCGTCGCGACATCCAAAGCCTATCAAGGTCTCGAGGCGCGCCCCGGGGAGGACCTCTTCGTCGAGGACGACCCTGCCAGTTTTGCGGACGTGGTCACACGCCTCCTTCGTACTCCTAGCCTGCGTGCGAGGGTGGGAACGGCCGGGCGCGCGTTCGTCGAAGACCGTCACAGCTGGCGCGTCTCGATGGCCCGGCTCGACCAAGTCGTTGCCGAGGTGACGCAACGTCCGGGCGCGCCAACCCTTCAGAGTGTGGGTTGAGCATGAGAGGCGTTTCTCCGGTGCGGGCCGCGACAAGTGTCGCTTACATGGGAGCGCTGCCGTTCCTTTCTCCGATGCCTGGAAGCGGGAGTGGGCCGGGCACGCCGGTGTGGCGGTTTCTCTCCAACGCGCTCCATATCCCGCGCTACGCGGGTCTTGCGGTCTGCCTGACCCACACGCGCGTCGCTCATGGACACCGGTCTTGGTCTCACCCGAACTGTACTCGTCCTCCTGATACTGCTGTCTGTCGAGGTCGATCGTGAGGATGCGGATCGTCACGTCGCTCCGTGACTTCGACGCGCTCGCCCCGATCTGGCGCGAGGTCACCAGCCGAGGCGGCCAAGCTTCACCCTTTCTTACCCACGATTGGTTCGCCTGCTGCTGGCGCACTGCGGGTCCCAACCGGCGACGCGAGGTCTTGGTGCTGGAGGACGCCGCGAGCCCTGTCGCCTTCTTACCGCTTCTCCGCTGGAAAGG
>CAZDYT010000089.1:0-10519 GCA_964509395.1 uncultured bacterium | reverse complement strand
GCCAGAGCGAGGGTGAAGAGATGGGCTTCACGGTCCCGTGGCACAGGATGGCCGAGATCATCGAGGGGCTCGAGGGGACCCACAAGGGCGGGATCCGCTACCCGATCACGCAGTTCATGGAGTACGAGGCGAAGATGCCGCCCAAGTACCTGGAGGCCCTCAAGCTGTGGGACGCGGAGAAGGGGAAGGCCCAGTACACGGGACGCGAGCGGATCGTGGCGGCCTACAAGCGCTCCTTCGCCGACCGCGTGCCCGTCTATCCGATCGTCGCCTCGTTCGCCGGGACGCTCGACGGCCTCTCGATCGAGGAGTTCTGCACCAATCCGCAGAAGGCCACCAAGGCCATGCTCCACTACTACGAGCGCTACCAGCCCGACGTCGTCCTGGCCTACAACGACCTCGCCAAGGAGGCCGAGGCGACCGGCTGCGGGGTCAAGTACTCCGACTACGTCGTCCCCTCGATCGAGACCCACGTCCTCCAGGAGGACAAGGGGAGGCTCGCCAGGCTCCCGATCCCGGATCCTCTGAGGGACGGGCGGCTCCCGGCCTTCCTCGAGGTCTGCGAGGGGCTGATGGCCGCGAAGCTCCCCACGGCCGTCGGCGCCGTCGCCGTCGGCCCGTGGACCATCGCGATGCTCATGCGGAACCCCGAGGTCATGCTGCTCGACACCTTCGAGGACCCCGGGTTCATCCACGAGCTGATGCGCTTCACCACCGAGTTCTGCAAGCGCTGGGGCGACGCGATCGTGAAGACCAAGATCGGCCTCTCGTTCTCCGAGCCGACGGCCTCGATCAGCCTGATCTCCCCCGACAACTACCGCGAGCTCATCGCCCCCTACCACAAGGAGCTGGTCGAGTACTTCAAGGCGAAGAAGGTCGGGCTCACGACCCACATCTGCGGGACCACGTACCCGATCTACGAGGACCTGGTTCAGTGCGGCTTCACGACCATTTCCTTCGACCTCGACCAGCAGGCCGACCCGAAGCTCAAGGTGGATCAGCTCGCGCGCTTCATGGAGGTCGCGAAGCAGCGGGTGGTGGCGATCGGCAACGTGGACGCGACGCTCTTCGAGCGGGCGACGAAGGCCGAGATCGAGGCCGAGGTGCGCCGCTGCATCGACACGGCCGCGCGGCACTCGGCCTACATCCTCTCGACCTCGTGCGAGATCCCGCCGCGCTCCAAGCCGGAGATCGTCCAGTGGTTCATGGACGCGGCGCGGGACTACGGGCGCTACGAGCGCTCCACGGGGTGACCCCGTCTGGGGCCCTGCCAGGCGCGGCGGAGAGGAGGGGGTCGAGGCTTTCCTGGGCGCCGGCGCCTGCGGCCGTCGGCGAGGGAGGGGACATGACCAGACAGCGCGAACCGGTCGCGAGGCGCACCTGGCTCAAGGGCGCGGCGGCCGCTGCCGCGGTCGGCGCCCTCGGTG
The DNA here is from genome assembly GCA_964509395.1 of uncultured bacterium. Taxonomy (GTDB): domain Bacteria; phylum Methylomirabilota; class Methylomirabilia; order Rokubacteriales; family DASRDR01; genus CAZDYT01. The sequence goes on along the minus strand of CAZDYT010000089.1, from coordinate 9,092 downwards.
GGCGGGCGCCGGCGGTGCTGGGCCAGGCCAAGCCGTTCGCCGGCGTCACCATCCACGGGGCGGCCTTCCAGCACGTCTTCCACACCTACCTCAAGGAGTACGTCCCCGAGTTCGAGACCCGCACGGGCATGAAGGTCGACTTCACCACCCAGGCGTTCCCGGTTTACAACCAGCGCGCCGACCTCGAGCTCTCGACCAAAGGGAGCGCCTGGGACTTCATCAACGTCACGTTCATCTACTCCGGCCGCTGGATCGGTGCCGGGTGGATGGCCCCCCTCGACGAGTTCGTCAAGGATCGGAACCTCACCCCGCCCGACTGGGATCCCGAGGACTTCGTCGCCGGCGCCCAGTCCGCCCTGCAGGACGCCAAGGGTCAGACCTACGGCTTCGCCTGGGAGGCCGGGGCCATGATCATGGCCGCGGGCCGCGCGGACCTGATCGAGAAGGCCGGCCTCAAGATGCCCGAGACGTTCGATCAGCTGGTCCAGGTCTGTGAGGCGATCCACGGCAAGGACGGCGTCGCGGCCTTCGTGGCCGACAAGCTCCACCACTGGAACTGGATCCCGTACCTCATGGGTCACGGCGGCCGGGTGTTCAAGGACCCCCCGGGCAACCTGACGCCGATGCTGGACACGCCCGAGGCCGCTCGGGCCGGGGAGTACTACGCCCGGCTGCTGGTCAGGTTCGGTCCGTCCGGCGTCCTCTCCTACACCGACGACCAGGCCATGCGCGCCCAGCTCGCCGGCCGGGCCAACATCCGGACCCAGGCCATCGGCTGGATGACGCCGCTCGTCAAGCACGACGAGAGCAAGGTGAAGAGCACCGTGCGCTACGCGCTGATGCCGGGCGGCCCGGCCGGCCGGTTCCCCGGCTCGAACAGCCACGGCTTCGGCATCCCGCTCGGGGCTCGGAACAAGAGAGCGGCCTGGGAGTTCATCAAGTGGGCGATGAGCAAGGAGATGACCCGCCGCATCGCCTTGGAGAAGGGCTACTCGTCGGTCTGCCGACGCTCGGTCATCGAGGACCCCGAGTACCGCAAGACGCTGACCCTCAACGGGCAGGACGTCGCCGCGCTCTACCTCCGGGTGCTCGAGCTGGGCGGCAAGACCGGCTACATGAAGTACCGGACCGTCCCGGTCTTCCCCCAGGTCGGCGACAAAATCAACAAGGCCATCGAGCGGATCGCAACCGACCAGCAGAACGCCGCCGAGGCGATGAAGCTGGCGCAGGCCGAGGCGATCGCGGACCTCAGGAAGGCCGGCGTCCCGCTCGATCTGTGAGGACCGCGCCGCCGCCGCCCGGGGACGCCCGCGGGGCGCGATGATGCACGCCGTGGAGGTCGTCCGGCCGCTGGCCCCGGTGGCCGCGCGGCGCGGCTTCACCGACCTCCAGCGCCGATTCCACTGGTACTGCCTGTGGCCGACCCTCGTCGTCCTCGGCGTCGTGGCGCTCGCGCCGACGCTCTATCTCCTCGCCACCAGCCTGACGCCGCTCAACCTGACGCGGCCGGAGACGGCGTGGAACTTCTCGAACCCTCTCGGCAACTACGCGCTCTTGCTGTCCGACGCGCGGTTCCGCGGCTCGCTCTGGGTGCAGGTCAAGCTCTCGATCTGGACCGTGGCCCTCCAGCTCCTCGTGGGCTTCCTCTTCGCCCTGGTGCTCAACGTCCGGTCCCGGCTGCTGGAGGCACTGCGCACGGTCTTGCTGATCCCGATGGTGCTGCCGCCGATCGTGGTCGCGATCATCTGGAAGGTGCTCTACACCCCGGACATCAGCCCCGTCCACCAGGCGCTCGCGGCGCTCGGCTGGCCCATCCCGGCGCTGATCACCCACCCGGACTACGCCCTGATGGCGATCGTCGTCGCCGACGTCTGGGAGTGGTTCCCCTTCACCATGCTCATGGTTCTCGCAGCTCTCCAGATGCTGCCCCAAGAGCAGGTCGACGCCGCCCGAATCGACGGCGCGGGCGCCTGGCAGCTCACCGTCCACATCGTCCTGCCGTTTCTGCGGGGGGTGTTGCTCGTCGCTGCCCTGTTTCGGCTGATCGACAGCATCAAGGCGTTCCCCCTGATCTTCATCCTCACCGACGGAGGCCCGGGGACGGTCACGGAGGTGACCAACTTCTACTCGTACATCCAGGCGTTCAACTTTTCCTATCTCGGCTACTCGAGCGCGATCACGGTCGTGTTGGTCGCCGCGACCATCCTCTTGAGCTGGATCATCATCCGGGTGGTCGGGTGGGGAGCCGGGGGTGAGTAGGCGAACCCTGGCCGACCGGGCGCGCCGGCAGCGCCCGTTCCTCTATGCGCTCGCGCTCCTCCTCGTCCTGATGGTTCTCTTCCCCTTCCTGTGGTTGCTCCAGATGTCCGTCAAGCCGGAGCAGGACATCTTCGCCTTCCCACCGAAGCTGATCTTCAAGCCGACCCTCGATCATTACCTGTCCCTGTGGGACACAGCCTTCCGCCGCTCGTTCGGGAACAGCGCGGTCGCGAGCGCTGCCGCGACCGTCCTGGCGCTGCTCGTCGGCGTGCCCGGCGCTTACGCCCTGTCGCGGGCGACCTTCCGGGGGGAGCGGCAGCTGAGCCTCTGGATACTAGCCAGCCGCATGGCACCTCCGATCGCGTTCACCATTCCGTACTTCCTCGTCTACCGACACGTCGGGCTGCTCGACACGCTGACCGGATTGGTACTCATCTACCTCACCTTCAACCTGTCGCTCGTCGTCTGGCTGATGCGGTCATTCTTCGACGCCACGCCGCGCTCGCTCGAGGAGGCCGCCTGGATCGACGGCGCGGGGCTCCGCCAGGGCTTCCTCAGGATCGTGCTGCCGCTTTCGACCCCCGGCCTGGCCGCGACCGCGATCCTGTGCTTCCTCTATGCTTGGAACGATTTCTTCTTCGCCCTGATCCTGACCAGGACGGCCGCGATGACGGCGCCGGTCGCGGTCGTCAACTTCATGAACTACGAGGGCTGGGACTGGGGCAAGATCGCGGCGGGCGGCACGATGGTGATGCTGCCCGTGCTGCTCTTTTCCTACGTCGTCCGCAACTTCCTGGTCCGCGGGCTCACCGCGGGGGCGCTCAAGGAGTAGCGCCGGCGCCGGATTGACCGCGGCTTCCGGGCCAAGCCGTGTCCGGGCTCACCGGCCGCGGATCAGGCCGAGTCCGCTTCGGGCGCGCCCTCTCGCGGGCGAGGCGACGCCCCACGAGCTTGCGGCGCTCTCTTCTTCGCGACCGCCTCTTCGGGCGGCGGCGCCGCCTTGGCCCTGGCGGCGGTCGCCTGGTGCTGCCACTCCGAGGCAAGCCACGGAGCCACCCTGAAGAGCTTCTTCAGGACCGCCACCTTCTCCGCGTCGGCCTCGGCGGCCTCATAGCGGCGCCGCAGCTTCGCCAGCTTCTCTCGCCGCGCCCGGCGTCGATGGAGCTCTGTCCTGCGGAGCACCGGCATACCATCCTCCCTCCAGGCCCCTACTGCGCCGCCGCCCCTTCGATGGCGTGAACGGCACTGGGGGGCCCTTCCCCAAAGAGAGCGGCGCAGGAGCCCGAGGGCCCCTGCGCCGTCGGTTTTGGTTGATTCCCCTCCGAAGAACTTACCAGCGAGGCGCGCGACGCTGGCCGCCGCCCCCACCGCCGCCCGAGCGGAAACCGCCCCCGCGGGAGCCGCCGCCACCCGACCGCTGGCCGGGAGAATTCGCGACGCTCACCGTGAGCCGCCGACCCTCGAAGGGCTGGTCGTTCAGCTTCGAAATCGCTGCCTGGGCCTCCGCCTCGGTGGACATCTCCACGAAGCCGAAGCCGCGCGATTGGCCCGAGAACCGGTCGGTGATCACCGTGGCGGACTCCACGGCGCCGCACTGGGTGAAGTACTCCTTGAGGCTCTCGGACGTGGTGGAGTAAGAGAGACCGCCGACGTACAGCTTGGAAGGCATTGACGCCTCCTTGGACCCCGTCTCCGGGGTCGGATGCTTCCGCACCAAGTTCACGCCCCGGAGACGCGGAAGAGCCGTCGGAGGCGAGGCCAGGTCAGCGCGCCACGGTGGCGCAGAACCGGCAGACCGATTCAGTATACCCCAAGCGTCCCGCCACGCCAGGAGCTTTTCGAGGATCTCTACAGCCCGAGGCCCTGGAAGAAGCGCCTGACCGCGCTCACGCCCTCGTTCACGGCGCGCGTCGCCTCCCCGATCGGCAGGGACCCCCCCACCTTCTGCGCGAGCTGAATCCGGATCTCCGCCCTCTGGCCGGAGAGCGCCTGAACCTGGCGGACCTCCGCGCCGAACCTGGGGTGACTCACGCGGAGCCGGTAGAGCCCTTCCTTCAACGACTGGCGCGCGCGACCGTCGTGTCCCGCCACGAGCGTGGCGACGAGCGCGCCGTCGCGTGCGAGGATTTCGATGGTGGCACCCTGGACGGGCTTGTCCGTCTTCGCCTCGCGGACGACCGCGACGACCTCGCCAAGCTTCGGGTTCGGCTGGAACGCCCGCGAGAAGGAGTAGACCCCGCCCGTGATGGAGATCATCCCGGCGAGGAGCCCCACGACCGCCTGGACCGAGGAGAGCGAGGGCTTCGGCACGGCTCTTATGTATAGCGCGACGGCGCTCGCAGGGCAAAAAAACCCGTGCTCCCATTTGGGAATCTACCGCGCGGAGAGACACAGGCCACCGGCCCAATTCCGCGTGGACGACGCGGCTACCGGCCGCTCAAGGCGCCAGATTATTTGCCGTTCAGGGTTTGATGTGTGCATAATTAATGGACAGACCGCCTCCGTGTCGGTAGCATGGAGGCATGAGACCACGTGGAAGTCCTCAGGAGCTGGAGAAGCGTCGCCGGCGGTCCATCGAGCTGTTGAAGGAGGGCGCCTCGCTCACCGAGGTGGCGCGACGGCTGGGGTGTTCTCACAGTTCCGTCATCCTGTGGCGAGACACCGTACGCCGACGAGGGCTGACCGGGTTGAAGGCGCGACCGGCGCCGGGGCGGCCGCCGAAGTTGACGGCTCGGCAGCGGGTGAGGGTCCCCCGCCTCCTGCTGCGCGGCGCATTGGCGTGGGGCTTCGGCACGGACCTGTGGACGACCACCCGGATTGCCACTGTGATCGAGCGGGAGTTCGGCGTGCGATTCCATCGGGCGCACGTCGGCCGGCTACTGAGCGAGCTGGGCTGGTCCTGCCAGAAGCCCGAGCGGCGCGCGGTCGAGCGCGATGAGGCTGCCATTGCCCGCTGGAAGCGGTATCGCTAGGTAGCGATCAAAAAAAAGCCCGGCGCCTGAACGCCCACCTGGTGTTCCTCGACGAATCCGGCTTTCTCCTGATCCCCAATCTGCGCCGAACATGGGCCCCGCGGGGGCAGACGCCCATCCTGCGGCACCGCTGCCGCCGCGACAAGCTCTCAGCGATCTCGGCCGTGAGGGTGAGCGCCCGCCGCCGTCGGCTCGGCTTCTACATCCACTTCCACCCCCACAACATCACGCATGTGGAGGTGGCGATCTTCCTTCGCGCCTTGCTGCGTCATTTCCGGGGGCACGTGATCGTGCTGTGGGACGATGGCAGCATTCACAAAGGTCCCGACGTCCGCGCGCTGCGGACGCGCTCCCCTCGTCTGCACGTCGAGCAATTCCCGGGCTACGCGCCGGAACTCAACCCCGACGAGTTTGCCTGGACCCATTTCAAGGCCGCCCTCGCCAATGGACGACCGGACAACATTGACGATCTTCTGGCCACGCTGTGCCGCATGACCGAGAAGATGCGGAAGCGCTCGGATCTGATTCGATCCTTCGTCACCGCATCAGACCTGCCCTCTTTCTTGTGACCTCGACTCAAGTGTCCGGCTGGGGGGCTGGGGCACACACCGATGCGAAGGCGGGCCAGGCTGGGGCCGCGCCCGCCGCGGGGGCGGGGTCCGGTGTTTATCGGGACAGACCCTTTCGGCGCACGTGGTGAGCGGCGTGCCCGGATGGCCGGGTCGGCGCCGCCTGACAAATTGCGGCCCTGCGTCTCGCGATTTGTCTGGTCCTGCGGTCTCTTGCCCACGGCGGAGGGGCATTTGCCCGCAGTTCCCTGCCGCGGGCTGGTGTGCTCATTTGGGAAACACAATGGCGCGCGGGGTTCGGCCCGCGACGGCCGGTTGACGGCCACGCCGCCTCCCGTGGCACCCCTGTTGCAACTCCAATGTCGCCACAGACGACGGACGCCTGTGCCGCTCCCGGTGTCGGGCGGGGCGGAGCAGCGTCGAGGAGGGACGACAGACATGACGACACGAACATGGAATGCACGCACGCGGTTCCTCGGCGTGGCCCTGGGAATGGTGGGCGTGATAGTGGCCGGCTGCGGCGGGAAGAGTGGCTCCTCGACGGGGCCGAGCACATCCTCGAGCTCGACGCTAAAGAGCCTCGAGGTGACCGTGGTCACGGCCCCGGCGGCGCAGGCGCCGTCCAGATTCGGGCTGGCCCGGCTGGCCGATCTCCTCGGCTGGCCTCAGGTCGCCGAGGCCTCGCACTGCACGGTGAGCGCGCCCGGCGTCTCGGGCACGGTTACCGCGACGACGGGGCCGGACGAGAAGGCGACGCTGACCGGCGTGGCTGTCGGGTCGGGGGGCACCATTCCGGTTACCATCAACTGCGTCGGCGGCGGAGGCGGGAGCGTCACGCTGACCGGGGGCGTGCCGGGGGCTATTGTGAGGGTCACCGTGGAGGTGACACCCGGCAAGATCGAGGTCAAGGTCAAGAACCAGAAGGTGAGCCAGCCCTCGAAACCGTCGAAGCCCTCGAAGATCTCGCAGAAGAAGAAGGTGTAAGGCGTCGCCGAGGCCGGCGCTGTCAACGATCACCGTGATCACCAAGCCCCGCAAGTGGGACGCCGGGGCCCTGGAGGGCGTTCTGGAGCGCCTCCGGCACCATGCCGCCCCCGTCTCGAACCCATCGGGTGTCGACGCCTGTCCAGAATTCCGCGCTTTCTCATGTTCGGCAACAGCGGCACGCCGGCACTGTGCTGGCGTGCCGTCAGGCCCGCAGGCATCACATGGCGAGCTTGCCTGAAGCCGCTGGCAGCGTGCAGGTCACCCACCGCTGCACGCCCCGCCTCCTCTTGGCCGTCGTCGGCCTCGTACAGGCCATCATCGTCGGGCTGAACCTCTGGGCGCCCGGCTGGGCCCTCGTGGACCTGGACCAGGAGCAGAATATCCCCGCGTACTTCCAGTCAGCGCTCCTGGCCGCAGCCGCCCTAGCCTCGCTCGACGCTATGCGCCTAGAAGCCCGTCTGCTCACTCACGCGGGCCGGACCCGGCAATGGGCCATGCTCGGCTGGCTGGGGATGGTCGGGCTCTTCGGCTTTCTGGCCCTCGACGAGAGCCTCCAGATTCACGAGCAGTTCAATACCGACGAACTGCAGGCAGGGTTCAAGGCGAGCTCACCGCTCCAGGGGACCGTGGTGTGGTTGCTCATTCTGCTCCCCGCGGTGGTCGGCGCGGTCGGCTGGCTTCTCGCGTGGCTGGGCGCGCGGGCGCGAGTCAGTGCCTTGCTCGTGCGCTGGGGCGGCACCGGCGTTGCGCTGTGGCTCCTGTCCCTAGTTCTCGAGGGTACGGCCAAGTCTTACTTCATACCCCGAGACCTGTACGGGCTTGAGGTGATCCTAGAGGAGACGGCCGAAACCCTCGGGACGACGCTGCTGCTTTGCGGTATCTGGCACTATCGAGCCGAACTGCGGTCCCGGCTGGGCGAGGTCCTGGACCTGCCCCGCCTCACGGTGCCCTGGCGCCCCGTCGCCATCGCGACGCTGGCGGCCCTGGCGGTACCGGCTGCAATCGTCTCGGCGGCCGTTGCGCTCAATCCGGCCGTCCGACTGAAGTCCGTCGGGGACGAGCACCTTCGAACCGGACGATTCGAGGACGCCGAGCAGACCTATCAGGCGGCGCTGGCCCGGGCACCGCTCTGGGCTCGGTTGTGGGACCGGCTGGGAATCGCCCGGTTCCGGCGCGGGGACCTTCCAGGGGCGGCCGAGGCCTTTGCCACGGCCGGCCGGCTCGATCCGAGGAGCGCCACGGCGCTGAACCATCAGGGAGCGGTGCTGGTACGCCAGGCTCGCTACGCTGAGGCTGCGGCATTCTTCAGCCGGGCCGCTACCGTCAATCCCCAGAACGCCGACGCCCACCGCAATCTCGGCATCGCCCTCCGTCACCTGGGACGCCAGACGGAGGCGGAGGCGGCATTCCGCCGCGCCGAGGCGCTAGGGCTGAGCCGGCTCGGCGTGACCTCCGTGCAGGTCAGCCTTCCGGCGAATCTTCCTCTTGTCTACCTCGCGGACCCGCGGTTGCAGACCGCTCTAGACCATACGGCGGCGGGACGCATCGACGCCGCGATCCTCGAGTACCGCCGGGCCTTGGGCGTCCCACGGGAGGCGGCGTCGGCGCACCTCGGCCTGGCCAACGAGCTGCTCCGATGGAGCGTTGGGCGGCGGGTCATTCGCGGCCGCGCCCCGGTCGGCGTGCTTGACGCGGACGTCGACCCCGTGCGCCCGAGCGTCCTCTTCACGCTCTGGGTCCGGCGCCCCGACGGCCGATGGGACGAGATCGAGACGACGGTGGAGGCCGCGGCGCTGGAGGCCCCCGCCGCAGGCGGCCTCGACGAGGCGCAGGCGCACTACCAGCGCGCCCTGGCGCTCGGGGCCGGCGCCGCCGCCCACCTCGGGCTCGCGCTGCTTGCCCGGGAAGAGGGACGGGCTGGTGAGGCGGCATCCCAGCTGGCCGCGGCGCGAGCGGTTGACCCCACCGTGCCCCTCCCGGATGCTCCGGCGGCCAGGGGCCCCGCGGCGCCATTCGCGCCGCGCGGCGCCGCCCTGCGCTAGGCCAGAGCGGCCCGCCCGAGTCCCGGGGCCGCCGTCGGGCCCCGATCCAGCATCACATGTTGACCGAGGAGCGCGAGTGGCGCTGGATCAAGCGGGCCTTCCAGCACTGCGTGCCGGCCGAGGTGGTGGACGCGGTGGCCCAGGACTCGGCTGCCCTCGCGTTCGGAGGAGAGCGGCGGACGATGACGGTCATGTTCTCGGATCGGACATCCGGGCTCGAATGTCTATTACTTGTGCACATATCAATAATGGGACCCGCACGA
>CAZDYT010000088.1:3745-10591 GCA_964509395.1 uncultured bacterium | reverse complement strand
GGCCCTCTGCAGGAGGTCGGCGAGGGGCTTGTTCGAGTAGAAGCCCTCGCGCGACGCCCCCGGCGAGCAGAAGTGGTAGCAGACGAAGTTGTCGGGGTCACCGTTGTCGCCGGTCCACCCCAGCATGTAGAGCGGCAGCTGGCCATTCTTGCGCTTGTCGAGGTAAACGGCCCACTCGGCGGTCTGGAGCTGGACCTTGATCCCGGCCTTCGCCAGGTCGGCCGCGATCGCCTCGCCGATCTCCTTCCCGTTCGGGAAGTACGGCCGCGAGCGCGAGTTGAACCACAACGTCAGCGGCTCCTTCTTCCCGTCCTCCCAGGTGATCTCGCTGAGCCCCTGGGCGAACCCCGCCTGCTTCAGGAGATCCTGGGCCTTGGCCGGGCTGTACTCGTAGTCCTTCACGTCCTTGTTGTAGCCCCAGAGGGACGGCGGCTGCTGCTGCGTCGCCACCGCACCGATCCCGCCGTAGAGCGCGTCCACGATCGCCTTCTTGTTGATGGCGTGGGCCAACGCCTGGCGGACCCGCTTGTCCTGGAACTCCTTCACCTTGTAGTTGAACGCCACGTAACCGACGTTGTTCGCGGGGCGGCGGAGAAGCTGGAGGTTCGGGTCGGCCTTCACCACCTTGACGTCGTCGGGGTTGAGCCCTTCCATGCCGTGGATCTCACCCGCCTTGAGGGCCGCCAGCCGCTGGGAGTTGTCCTTGATGTTCCGGAGGACGACCCGCTTCACCTTCGGCTTGGTTCCCCAGTAGTCGGGGTTCGCCTCGAGGACGACCTCCTGGTTCGGCTTCCACTCCACGAACTTGAAGGCCCCCGTTCCGACCGGGTGCTTTCCGAACTCGATTCCCCACTTCTCGACGGCCTTGGGGCTGGCGATCCCGAAGCTGAAGATCCCCAGGTTGGCCAGGAACGGGGCCTGGGGCTGCTTGAGGGTGACGCGGACGGTGTGGGAGCCGACGGCCTCGACACGGCTGACGATCGACTTGTCGTCGAAGCCCTCGAACTGCCCCTCCCAGTACTCGAAGGTCTGGCCGGCCTTGATCTGGTTCTCGTGCTGCGGGTGATTCGACTTCCACCATCGCTCGAGATTCCAGACCACGGCTGCCGCGTCGAGCGGCTCTCCGTCGTGGAACTTCACGCCCTTCCGGATCTGGAGCGTCCAGACCTTGCCGTCAGCCGAGACCTCCCACTTCTCGACCAGCGCCGGCTGGATCTCGGTGGTCGACCCCTTGTACTTGACGAGGGGGTCGTACACCTGATTCGTGGTCCAGGCCGAGATGCCGTCGGTGATGACGGCCGGATCGAACTGGACCGGCTCTCCCTGCATGCCGAAGACGAACGTCTGGGCCAGCGCCGGGCCCGCCCAGCCAAGCAGCAGGGCGCCGACGACGGCGAGCACAACTCTTCCGAGACGCATGAGCGTGTCCCTCCTTAAGTGGTTGCGGGCCAGTGAGGTGACTCAGGCACGCGCGGGCCCCCCGGCGCGCCCGTCGAGCTGACGTCCGAGCTCAGCAGGCTCCGTCGTCGGGGCCTGACACGCGTAGCGCTCGCACACGTACGCGGTCGGTCGCCCCGACCTGACCATCTTGCCTTCGAGGAGCGGAAGGCCGTCCGCATCCCCCTCCGCGGCCCCGGCTACGATCCGGGTCGGGAGGTAGCGGGAGAACACCTCGCGGACCAACGCAGCGCGCGCCGCCTCGGCGGACGCCGCCGGCCACACCAGCGCCACCTCGACGGTGGGCCCGAGGTGGAAGTCGAGCGCGGAGAGGAAGCGGCCGAAGCCCGCGGGGTGGCGACTCATCAAGGGCGCCACGGGGCGGAGCGCCGCCACGCCGATCCGCTCGTAGGCGCTCTCGCCGGTGAGGACGGCGAGCCGCAGGCACACGTCGGCCGCCACCGAGGTCCCGCAGGGGACTGCCGAGTCGAAGAGGTTCCGCGGCCGGACGATCAGCGCCTCGTGGTCGGTCCCGGTGTCGAAGAAGGCCTCGGCTTGCCGATCCCAGAAGAGCCGGATCATCTCGTCCGTCAGCTCGCGGCCTGCCGTGAGCCAGCGGCGCTCGAACACGGCCTCGTAGAGGGCGAGGAGCCCGTCGGCGACCATCGCGTAGTCTTCGAGGTATCCGAGCAGCTTCGCCTGGCCGTCCTTCCAGCTCCGCAGGAGCCGGCCCTCGGAGCGCAGCGCCCGGAGCAGAAAGCCGGCATTCCGCTCCGCTACGGTCCGGTAGTCCGGCCGCTCCAGAACGCGCGAAGCCTCGGCGAAGGCGCGGAGCATCATGCCGTTCCAGCCGGCCAGCACCTTCTCGTCCCGGCCCGGCTTGACGCGGGGCTCCCGGGCCTCGAAGAGCCTCCGGCGCGCCCGCCCGAGCGCGTCCTCCATCGCTCCCCGGCTCAACCCGAGCACCCCCGCGACCTCGTCAGGGTCGCGGGCCACGTGGAGGATGTTGCGCCCCTCGAAGTTCGGCCCGTCGGCGAGCCCCCAGTACAGCGCCGCCACGCGGGCCTCGTCGGGGTCGAGGACCTCGCGGAACTCGGCCTCGGTCCAGAGGAAGAACTTCCCCTCCTCCCCCTCCGAGTCGGCGTCCTGAGTCGAATAGAAGCCGCCCTCGGGATCCGTCATCTCCCGGATGACGTAGTCGAGCGTCTCGACGGTGATCCGCCGATACTCGGGCTCCCCCGTGGCCTGCCACGCCTGGAGGTAGAGGAGCGCGAGCTGGCTCTGGTCGTAGAGCATCTTCTCGAAGTGGGGGACGAGCCACACCTGATCCACCGCGTAGCGATGGAAGCCTCCCCCGAGCTGGTCGTAGATCCCCCCGCGGGCCATCCGGCTGAGCGTGAGGCGTACCATGTCGAGCGCCTCGGGAACGCCCGTGCGCCGCCAGTAACGGAGGAGGAAGTCCCAGGTCGTGGGCTGGGGGAACTTGGGCGCCTGCCCGAGCCCGCCATGTCGGGCGTCGAACTCGACCCGCAGCGCCTGGGAAGCCGCGTCCAGAATCTCCCGCGTGAGGAGATCCGCTCCGGCCCGCACCCGCTCGCCCTGGCGGAGCCGCTCGAGCAACTGCCGGCCGATCTCCTCGGTCTGGCCCTGCCGCTCCCGGTAAAACTCGCCCACGGCCTGGAGGACGCGCGGGAAGCCGGGGAGGCCGTGGCGATCCTGGGGCGGGAAGTACGTGCCACCGTAGAACGGGACCCCCTCCGGGGTGAGGAAGACCGTCATCGGCCACCCGCCGTGCCCGGTCATGGACTGGACCGCCTGCATGTAGATCGCGTCGACGTCCGGGCGCTCCTCCCGGTCCACCTTGATGCTGATGAAGCTCGCGTTCATCAGCCGCGCGATCTCGGGATCCTCGAACGACTCGCGCTCCATCACGTGGCACCAGTGGCAGGCGGAGTAGCCCACGGAGAGCAGGATCGGCTTCCCTTCGGCCTTGGCGCGGGCGAAGGCCTCCTCGCCCCAGGGGTACCAGTCCACGGGGTTGTACTGGTGCTGGAGGAGGTAGGGGCTGGTCTCCTTCGCCAGCCGGTTCGGACCGCGGTGGGCGGGCTTGGTCTCGGTGGCCATCACGCCTCCTGAGCCGTGCGCCGGTAGAACGGCAGCGCCCCCACCTCGGCGATGAGCGGCTCGCCGTTGCCCGCGACCTCCACCTTCGTCCCCGGCTCCCAGTGCTCGCGACGCAGGAACCCGAGCGCCAGGCCCCGCTTGAAGGCGGGCGAGACGACCACGCTGGTGATGCGCCCGACCTCCTGGCCCTCGACGAAGACCCCCGCCCCGGGGGCCGGAATCCGCGGATCGGGGAACACGAAGCCGACGATCTTCCGGTTCACGTGGCCCCGATACGTGACCCGCGCGACGACCTCCTGGCCGATGTAGCACCCCTTGGTCAGCGAGTAGACGTGCCGGAGCGGCGCCTCCATGATGAGCGTCGAGGCGTCGACGTCCACGGTGTGCCAGACGACCCCCGCCTCGACCCGGAGGATGTTCCACGCCTCGCGGCCCACGGGGCGCGCCCCGGCGACCATCGCCCGCTCCCAGAGGTGCCGGAGCCCCTCGGGGCTCACCCATAAGTCGTAGCCCTCCTCGCCCGTCTCCTCCGTCCGGACGGCGCGGATCGGGAGGCCGTCAACCGTGAGGTGGACGTGGTGGGCGACCTGGAGCTCGGGGAGCGCCTGCTCCGCGAGCTTCTCGAGCGCCGCCCGCGCCGCGGGACCGGCCAGGGTGAGGATGCCGTGGGCCGCGCCGACGTCCAGGAACTCCACACGCTCGGAGATCAGGAAGCGGTCGAGCGCCGCGAGGGTCGGCTCGACGAGGCGCCGATCCATCTCGAGGAGCACGCGGTCGGTCAGACAGTGGACCAGGAGAAGCGAGACGAGCTTGCCGTGCGCGTCGAGGAACGCGGCGGGGCATCCGTGCCCTGGGACCAGCGCCTTGATGTCGTTCGTCAGCATCCCGTGGAGGAACGCGACGCGATCCCGCCCGGACGCCTCGATCGCCCCGCGGTCCGAGCGGTCGATCAGGCCGACCCGCTGCCGGACGGCCTCGTGCTCGGTGGCGGCCTCACCGTAGTGGAGGGGAACCAGGTACCCGTCACCCTCGCCGAAGCGGGCGCCGAGGCGCGCGTGGAGATCGTGCAGGGGGAGCTGGACGGCCATGGGAGTCGGGACCGGAGGTCCCACAGGCCCGCATTATACCAGAGCGGGGGGTTGATCCGGCGGCCGGCCCGGCGCATCATCCTCGTGTGCAGGGCGTGGCAGACGCGACCGGAGGAACCGCTCTCGCGCTGGCGCGCGAAGCGGTGGAGCGGTACGTCGCGACCGGTGTGCTCGCCGCGCCACCCCCCGATCTGCCCCCGGATCTCCTGCAGCGGAGCGGCGTCTTTGTCACCCTTCGCGCGCACGGGCGCCTGCGCGGCTGCATCGGCACCCTTGCTCCGTCGTGTCCGACCATCGCCCACGAGATCATCGCGTGCGCCGTCGCCGCCGCCACGCGCGATCCGCGCTTTCCCCCGGTCCGGGGCGGGGAGTTGGCCGGCCTCGCCTACGAGGTGGACATCGTGGGCGCGATCGAGGCCGTCACGAGCCCGGCAGACCTGGATCCCAAGCGCTACGGCGTCCTCGCCGAAGCTCGGGGGCGGCGGGGCGTCCTCCTGCCCGACCTCGAGGGCGTCGAGGACGCCGCCCACCAGGTCGACATCGCGCGGGCCAAAGCCGGTCTCGGAGAGAACGAGCCGGTGGCGCTCTACCGCTTCCAGGTCCGGCGCTTCGTCGAGGAAGGCGTGCGCTCCCGCATTCAGACTGCTCCGGACTCCTGACCCCCCCCAGCGTGGCGAAGGGCAAGGCACGACGGCATCCGAGCCACAGCCCGGCTCCTGCGGAGCGGCGGCGCTTCCGCCAGGCCCTTCTCCGCTGGTACCCGCGCCACCGGCGGGACCTCCCGTGGCGGCGCACCCGCGACCCGTATCACGTGCTCGTCTCCGAGATCATGCTGCAACAAACCCAGGTCGAGCGCGTCGTTCCCAAGTACGGGGAGTTCCTCACGCGCTACCCGACGCTCGAGGCCCTCGCCGCCGCTGACCCGGCCGAGGTACGGCGGACCTGGTACCCGCTGGGTTACAATATCCGCCCGGTGCACCTCCACGCCATCGCCCGCGAGGCGGTCGCGCGCTACGGCGGTCGGCTCCCCGACGACGACAAGGCGCTCCGCACGCTCAAGGGGATCGGGCGGTACACGGCCGGGGCGGTGCTCTCGTTCGCCTACGGCCGGCGCGCCCCGATCCTGGACACCAACGTCCGGCGCGTCCTCGGCCGCGTCTTCTACGGGAAGGACGGGCGCCGGGTGCCGAACGCCGCGCTGTGGCGTCTCGCCGAGCTGCTCCTGCCTCGGCGGCGGATGTACGACTTCAACCAGGCGCTCATGGATTTCGGCGCCGTGTGGTGCACGGCCCGCAAGCCGCTCTGCCTTCCCTGCCCGATGCGGCGTGTCTGCCGAGCGTATCCTGTTTCGGAAGGGCGACGGTCCGGATGACCGCGCGCGTGCGGACACTGTCGCGGATCCTGGAGGCGGTCGCGGGCTGCACCGCCTGTCCGACGATCCGCGGGTACCAGAAGTTCCCGCACGCCGCCCACGGCCGCCGAGACGCGCGCTTCATGCTCGTCGGTGAAGCCCCCGGGATCGCCAGCATCGAGAACGCCCGGCAGTGGACCGGCACCGGCGGGATGCTGCTCCGGCGCGAGATCCGCCGGATCGGGCTCGACCTTGAGGACCTCTTCTACCTGACGAACGCCGTCAAGTGCTGGCCTGCCGCCTCGCGGCGCGGGACACCAAATCGCAGCCCGCTCCGGAGCGAGGCCGGCCGCTGCGCCCCGTTCCTCGCGCGGGAGATCGCGACGCTCGACCCCGAGGTGATCGTCGCGGTCGGCGCGGTCGCGGCGCGCGCGGTGGCCCCGGTCCCGATCCGGCTGCCGCAGGATCACGGGCGGCGGCTCGAGGTGGAGGGCCGCGAGGTCGTCGTCCTCCTCCACCCGGCGAACGCGAGCCGGCACCCGGCGGTGTGGCCGACCTACCGGGCTTCCCTGCTCGCCGTGTTCGCCGAGCTGGCGGCGCGCGCCGGCTTTCCGGTGGTCGAGGTGGCGGCCGCCGTCATCCACCGTGGAAGCCGCTATCTCGTGACTCAGCGCGCCGCAACGCGGCACCTCGGCGGGCTCTGGGAGTTCCCGGGCGGGAAGCGCAAGCCCGGGGAAGCCCTCGAAGACGCGTTGCGCCGCGAGCTGGCCGAGGAATTGGGGGTCGAGGCCCGCGTCGGCGAGCGGCTCCTGATCCTGCCCTGGGCCTACCCAGATTTTCGGCTTT
>CAZDYT010000088.1:0-3645 GCA_964509395.1 uncultured bacterium | reverse complement strand
CGTCCGTGGCCGGACCCCGGGAGCGCCAATCACCCCTGGTGCCGGCCACGGACTTTCGGGTTTCGTCCGTGGCCGGACCCCGGGAGCGCCAATCACCCCTGGTGCCGGCCACGGACTTGTGGGTCGTCCTCCACTTCTTCCGCTGCGAGATCGGCAAGCAGGCCGTCGAGGCGCGCGAGGGACAGCCGATCCGATGGGTCACGCCCCGGCAGCTCGCCATGTTACCCTTCCCGCCGGCCGACACCGTGCTCGTCGAGCGCCTCGCGACCCTGGCACCGAGCACGACCCCGATGAAGAATCGAGAGGAGAGGAGACCATGAGTGACCGAGCGCTGATGGTGGCAAGCGGCTTCGCCGCCTTCCTGACCGTCGTGGTCATCGTCCTGATCGGGGCCACGCTGGCCATCCTCACCGCGAGGTAGCCGCGCAGGGTCGCTACCGCTCGGGACCGGAGGGCCGTCAGAGGGGGGCGCAGTTCCCCCCTCCCTCGGAGGATCGTCAGGGGCGGATCGTCAGGGCGGGGTGCCGACGCCAGAAGTAGCCGGCCATCGCGGCGGCCGCCAGCAGGTTGCCGATCAGGATCGCGGGCCAGGTCAGGGCGCGTAAAACCGGCTCCGCAAATGCCATGCCGAGGCCGACGAAGCCGAACTCGAACACGACAAAGAGCAGGATGATCCCGAAGCCGAGGTTCGGCCTCTGCTCCGCCAGCGCCAGCAGGCGCGACGCGACGCCTCCGATCACGCAGAACACGAGCCCGTGGAGCCAGGTGTAGACCACGACCATCTCGAAGGACATCGGGAGACTTTCCGGCGAGGCAAGCCATTCTCCCCGACGGAACAGGGCACTGCCGAGGAGGGCCGGGGTGTAGAGCGGTCGTCCCCTGACTGTGTCCAGGATCAGGAACCAGACCGCGATCGTCGCTGCGCCGATGAGGCCGGCGATGATCCCTTCCTGGTAGAGCTGATCCACCGGCAAGGCGCGGCTCTCATCCGGGGCTGGGTTGGTCGCGTCGGTTTGCGCGTCGGTCTGGCGCAGCATGGCTCGCTCCTTTCCGGGCGTCTGGCTCCCCACCCGCCGCCTCACGACGAACCCGGCCCACAGCTAACCCTGAACGTCTGGCGCCTTGAGCGGCCGGTCCGCGGGGCCTGCCGCGGACCTCCGTAGCCGCGTCGTCCACGCCGCATTGCCGGTTAGGGGCTGAGACGGAACTTCTGGAGCGACCGGATCTCCCGCGGCGGCGTCTCGTGGCGGCCCTTGGCGGTGTACGAGACCTCCGCCACGTAGAGGTCGCCCCGCGAGTCGACGACGACCCCGTGGGGCGCCACGAACTCCCCGGGCTTCTCGCCGGCGAACGGCCCGCCGACGCGGCCGAGGAGGTCCCCCTTGGGGGTGATGATGCTGACGCGTGCGCCGATGTTGGGGACCGCCGCGTTGACCGCGAGGTGCGTCGGCAGCTCGCCGACGTAGAGCCGGCCTCCGTTCCGCCGATCCACGAAGAGGCCGCAGGGACGGTGGAGGTTCACGAGCTGGCCCTGGTATCGCCCCTTGGCGTCGAAGATCTGAACGCGGTGGCTTTCCCGGTCGGCCACGTAGACGAGGCCGTCCGCGTCGGTCGCGATGTTGTGCGGGATGTTGAAGCAGCCGGGATCGGTCCCGGGCTCGCCCCAGGAGAAGAGATGGCGCCCCTTCGGGTCGTACTTGTGGACCCGCGAGTTCCCGTAGCCATCGGAGATGTAGATGTCGCCCGCGTGCGGGCAGAGGGCGACGTGGGTCGGCCGGTTGAACGGCTTCCCGCTGTGGGGATCGGCGGGCTTGTCCGGGGTCCCGATGGTCAGCAGGAGCTTTCCCTCCGAGGTGAACTGCCGGATCGTGTGGTTGCCGTCGTCGGTCAGCCAGACGGAGTCGTCGGGCCCGATCGTGATCCCGTGGGCCCGGACGGTCTGTCCCTCGCCCCAGGAGCGCAGGAAGCTCCCGTCCCGGGCGAAGACGATGACCGGGTGCTCGCCGCGGTTGTAAACGTAGACCCGGTCCTTGCTGTCCACTGTCACCGACGTGGCCTCGACGTACCGCCACCCGTCGGGCAGCTTCCCCCATCCCTCCAGCACCGTGTAGTTCAAGCTCGATGCCATGACGGCCATGATCTTCCCTCCCACTCAGCTGACGGGCCAGCGCGGGCGTAGTGTCTCCTGGTACGGCAGGCCGCGGACGATCCGCTCGGCGATTCCCTGGCTCTCCGCGAGTACCTTGGCCGCGTCGATCGTGGTGAGCCGGCGGTTCTCCATCAGAACCCGGCCGTCCACGATCGTCGTGTCGACGTCGGCGCCCTCCCCCGCGTAGACCAGGTTCGCCACGATCGAGAAGTCATGCATCGGGACCCAGTTCGTCCGGCGCGTGTCCACGACGATCACGTCGGCCCGCTTGCCGGGCTCCAGCGAGCCGATGTCGGTCTCCCAGCCGAGCGCGCGGGCGCCGCCGATCGTGGCCATCTCCAGCGCCGTCTCCGGCCGGATGAGGTCCGGCTGGAGCCGCACCTCCTTGTGGACGGTGGCCACCTGATACATGGCGCGGAACATGTCGAGGCTGTTGTTCGCCGCGGTGGAATCGCAGCCGAGCCCCACCGTGACGCCGCGCTCGAGCATCTCGGGGAACTTCCCCCTCGAGGCCGCTCCGTACGTCGAGTGCATGGACGCGCCGGGGTTGTGGGCCACCTTCGCGTCGTGCATCTTCACGATGACGACGTCCGAGTCGGAGGCATCGCTCATGTGGGCGAGGAGCCAGTTGGGCCCCAGCACCCCGAGCCCCGCCATCCACTGGACCGTGCTCATGCCGACCCGCGCCTTGACGACATCCGACAGCCCGAGGAGCAGGCAGTGGAACTGGACGAGGGTCTCGTCGCGGTCGGCATACGCCTTGACGCCCTGGAACAGCTCGTCCGAGACGTTCGGCTCGATCCGGAGGCCATACGAGACGCGGAGCCGGTGGTTGGCCGTCTGGTGCCAGCGCTTGACCAACCGCTCGTTCGCCGCCAGCGTCTCCTCGGTCGTCTTGCGGCCGGGAAAGTCGGGGGGTGGTTCGTAGCCCTTCGGGAACTCGTCCATCCCGGCCCACGCGAAGATGCCCCGCATGCCGCACTCGGTCAGCGCCTGTCCCACGCCGTCCATCACGTAGCCCCCGGGATCGGCGTGGCACGTCGTCCCGGTCCGGATCATCTCGGCGCAGTTCAAGAGCGTGGCCCAGTAGGCGTCCTCCTCGGTCAGCAGCGTCTCGTAGGGGTAGATCCGGCCATAGGTCCACAGGTCGACCGGCACGTCGTCCCCGAGTCCGCGGGCCAGCGCCTGGACGTTGTGGCAGTGGGCGGAGACGAGCCCCGGGAGGACGAGGCGCCCGCTCGCGTCGATGGTCCGCCGGGCCGGCTGCCCGGCGAGGGCCGCCGCCTTGTCCACGGCGGCGATCCGGTCGCCCTTGAGGGCCACGGCCCCGTCCTTGAGGATGCGCCGCTGGCCGTCCATGGTGATGACGGTTCCGTGCTCGATCTTGAGGTCGTACGCGGTCACGGCCCCTCCGGACCCCCTGGCGGCGCGGGTCGGTTCACTGGAAGACGCCCTCAGCAGCCCGGGGCATGGTGGATGCCGGCGGTCTTGAGGGC
>CAZDYT010000087.1:0-10625 GCA_964509395.1 uncultured bacterium | reverse complement strand
CTCGCTGTGCCGGCGCCGCTCGGCCCCGCCGCGGCGTCCGGGCCCCCGCCAGCGGCCGGGATCGACTTCTTCGGACATCCGGCCATCAGCAGCAATGCTGCGAACAGCAAGACGACTGCGGGGATCAGCTGCCATATCCGTTTCATTCGAGGCTCCTCTGGTTCCGTCTCGAGGGAGAGACGCCGTCGCCACGCGCGTCGCCCTCCGGGTTTTGCGATGAGGCTGTCACAGGATTTCCTGCGCTTCCTTCACGAGCCACTGGGCGGCCTCGACTTCGCCGAGCCGCATGTGGAGCCGCACGAGCACGAAGCGAAGCAGCGCCGCCTCGCACTGGAAGCGGAGCGTCTCAGCGAAACCCACCGCGCCAGCGGCCTTCCGCCGGAGGAGCGCCAGCGCGATCTCAAGGTGCTTCACCGCTGGTTCGAGCTGGCCCCAGGAGAGATAGGCGATGCCCAAGAGCCGTCGGGCGTGTTCGTCCGTGGGATACCGCTGGACCAGCTCGGAAAAAACCAGGGCCGCCGGGCCCGGCAAGCCCGTCGCCAGGTAGCGGAGGCCCAGTGGATATTTGTAGCGGGCCCGCACGCGCCCCTCGCCCAGGGCCCCAAGGCTAGTGTCGAGCGCGGAGACGTACTCCCGGGCGGTGATCGTGGGACTCCAATCCTCCATGCACGCTCGTCCCTGCGCGGACCCGAAGAAGAACCCCATGGCGAGGCTAGAGCGACAGGGCCCGGATGAGGCCCGGCCGCACGATCACGAGGACGAGCGCGCGCATCGAAGCCACGCCTCGACGTGCTGGACCCCGTGCCCGTCGGAGAGGGTCAGGCCCAGGCGGAGCCGTCCCAGGCTTCCGCAAAACACGCACTCGATCACCTGCTCGCTCGTCGCGACTTTCCGGTGCCAACTCTGGCCGCAGAACTCGCACGTGACCACGAAGACGACCGTACCCACGGTCGCGTTCCCCCTCAGGTCATCCCGGTGAGGGACGAGAGAATCCTGGCACGGCGCTCATCGATTCCACGCGACCGAGGTCGCGTCGGGTGTGGCGAGCGCCATCGAAGGCGTCGGCGGCGCAGCGGCTCGCGCCCAGAACGGGACGTGGGGAGCTTCCTCGCCGGCGCTCGCCCTCGGTGCTCCCCCCGGCGCCCGCTCGACCTGGTAGACGATGACGAGCGGGCGCCAGATGACAGCCCGATCGATTCCTTCGGTCCTTCCTAACCGTGCCACCTCGTTGCGCCTGAGCCACGCCCGGGTGAGCCCCACGAAGCCAATGAGGACAGACGGGTCTTCGATCGCACGATAGATCCAGCGACCCACCACGTGGGATCGTCCGCGCTCCCAGCGTGACAGCTCAAAAAGACCCTTGAGGGTCTCCAGCGCGTCGTCGCCTGCCGCGTGGACCTCGAGGTTCCAGATCTGGTAGGGTGGAGCCGGCAGGCGGTACCAGCCGTCCAGAAACCTCAGCGAGAAGGCCGGCGCCGCCGCCGCAAGGGCGTCGTCCAGGCCGCCGTCCGGGATCCCCGGTCCCGCATCCTGAGTCCCGACCCAGACCATCTCCTGGGGATCCTGCGTCCGGCACACGACCGCCGACCCCGTCCCGAACCGGAGCCTCTCCACCGCGACCCTGCGCAGGGCATCCAGCAATTCCGCATCCCGGCCGGACCGGGCCCGAAAGGTCCTGAAGGTGAGCGCCATGTCGAGCTACCGGGGGGCAATTTGTGTGCCCACGAGCGGATCGACGCTGAAACGATAGGCAGCCCGGGAAGTTACGAAACACCCCGACGCCCCGATCACCCGGGCCGTCCGGGGGAGCCTTCGAGAATGGCCGCAAGACTTGCAGCGTGGAGCGGCGGCGTACCGCTGATCCGGGGAGGCGAGACACGACAGCGGCGACCGCGAGCGGCGGGGGGTGCCCGCCGCCCGCGATGGCTACGTCACAGGGGCGCGGCGGGATCGTCGCTACTGTCCCGGGTCCGCTTCTCGATCCCGTACCGGCGGAGCTTGTAGTGCAACGCCCGCGGACTGATGCCCAGGATCTTGGCAGCCCGCTCCCGGTTTGACGTGAGCATGCCCAGCGTCCGCCGGATGATCTGCTCTTCCACCGCGTGGAGCGGTATCCCGAGGGGGATCGTGAGTGACTGTTCGGGCCGCTCCCCCGTGAGAACCGTCGACGGCAGGTGCGCCGGGCGGATCACCCGGTCCGGAATCGTCACCACGAGACGCTCGACGAGGTTCCGGACCTCCCGGACGTTGCCCGGCCAGGCGTATTCGCGAAGGGCCTGGAGCGCCGCTGCCGCGAAGGACTTCTCGGCACGCCCGTACCGAGCGCAGAGCTCCCGGAGGAACGCCGTCGCCAGCAGCGGGATGTCTTCCGTCCGCTCGCGCAGCGGCGGGAGCACGATCGGGACCACAGCGAGCCGGTAGAACAGGTCCTCGCGGAACGCTCCCGCCTTGACGGCGGCCTCCAAATCCTTGTTGGTGGCGGCGATGAAGCGGACGTCGACCGTGATCGGCCGGATCCCCCCGAGCCGACGGAACTCCCGCTCCTGCAGGACCCGGAGAAAGTCGATCTGCGTCTTCGGGGCCATCTCCCCGACCTCGTCCAGGAAGAGGGTCCCTCCGTCGGCCTGCTCGATCCGGCCTGTCTTGCTCACGACGGCTCCCGTGAAGGCCCCGCGCTCGTACCCGAAGAGCTCGGACTCGAGGAGCGTCTCGGGAAGCGCCCCGCAGTTGAGCGTGACGAAGGGGTCCGACTTCCGCGGACTCCGGTTGTGGATCGCCTGGGCCACGAGCTCTTTGCCGGTGCCGGACTCACCACTGATCAGGACCGTGGCCATCGTCGGGGCGACCTGCCGGACGCGCTCGTAGATCTCCCGCATCCGGAGGCTCCGGCCGACGATGTGCTCGAAGGCCTCTCGCACGGCGACCTGTTCTCGCAGCTGCCGCACCTCGTCCCGGAGGGACTTATGCTCCAAGGCCTTCGCCACCAGATGAACGAGCCGGTCGGGATCGGCCGGCTTGGTCAGGTAGTCGGAGGCGCCGAGCTTCATGGCTTCGACGGCGCTGTCAATGGTTCCGTACGCGGTCAGCAGGATGACCTCGGTGTCCGGCCAGCGCAACTTCACGGCGCGGAGGACGTGCATCCCGCCCGCCCCGACCATCTTGAGGTCAGTGACCACGAGGTCGAATGGCGTGTCGTGGAAGAGGCTGAGCGCTTGATCTCCGCTCTCAGCCGTGGTGACGGCGTGACCGGCCTTCTCCAGGATCTTGGCCAGCGCCGTCCGGATGTTGAGCTCGTCGTCGACGACCAGGATGGTGGCCGGCATCACGCTCACCCGACCTCGCGGGCCCCGACGCCGGCCAGGGGAAGGCGAACGATGATGACCGTGCCCTCTCCGGCCTTGCTCTCCACGTCGATCGTCCCGCTGTGGCCCTCGATGATGCGGTGGGCGATGGCAAGCCCGAGGCCGACGCCGCCCGGCCGGGTCGTGAAGTAGGGGTCGAAGATCTGGGGGAGCAGTTCCGGCCGGATCCCCTCGCCGCTATCCCTCACCGTCAGCTCCGCCCACTCCTTCTGACGCCGCGTCGCGAGGGTCAACACGCCTCCCGACGGCATCGCCTGGAGTCCATTGATGACCAGGTTCAAGACGACCTGGGCCAGCTGCCCCTCGTCGGCGGGGACGCTGTCCAGAGCGGGGTCGAACTCCGTCTCGATGGTCACTCCGTGATCCGCCGCCTCGAACGCCACCAGGCTCAGGACCCGCTCGGCCAGGGCGTTCAGGTCGAGGGGCTTGATCTCGGGGATCGAGGGCTTCGCAAACCGGAGGAAGTTCTCGACAATCCGGTGGATCCGCTGGATCTCGGACCGCAGGATGTCGAGGTAGACCTTGAGCTCCGGTTTCGACGGCTGAGGCGCCTCGAGCTCCTGTGCCAGGAGATGCAGGTTGAGGCTGAGCGCGTGAAGGGGGTTCTTTACCTCATGGGCGACCCCCGCCGCCAGCGTCCCGAGAGCGGCGAGCTTGTCGGCGCGGCGGAGCTGAAGCTCCAGTCGGCTGACCTCGGTGATGTCGCGGATCAGAACGACTAATCCGTCCGACCGCGCGGACTCGTCCCGAAGCTCGGAGGCCGACAGGCGGAGCGTCATCCGCCGACTCCCGTCCCCGGTGAGGGAGAGATCGCTCTCTTGGACGAGCCCGTGTCCGCCAAGGGCCGTGCGGATCCATGCGCCCACCTCCGGCGCGGCCCGGAGCACCTCGTCAACCGGGCGGCCGACGACCGCGGAGGCCCGGACTCCCAGTAGCCGCTCGGCGGCGCTGTTCAAGGATGTCACGGTGCCGCGTGGGTCGAGGGTGAGCACGCCGGTCGGGATGCTCTGGAGCACGTTGCGCATGAGGTGCTTGACGCGCTCGAAGGTCTGCGTGATCGACCGGTAGTTCTCGAAGGTCGTGAAGAGGAGAATCGCGAAGGCGGCCAGGGCCAGAAGGGCCGCGACCACTTTCAGGAGGTCTCGCCAGGCCAGACCGGCGGGCGGACCCTGGCCGCCCAGCTCGGCGGGCGGGACGCCCCCCGCGCTCAGCAGCACGTGCCGCTCGAACTGCATGCCGACCACCAGGGCGACAGCCAGCAGCAGCGCGAACAGCACGAAGACCGCCGCCGCCAGGCGGAGCGGAACGTAGCCGAGCAGTGAGCGTTCCCGAGCGGGGCGAAACACCGTCAGCGAGCTCTTGGGGCCGTCCCCGGGACTTCGCCGGAGATCGCCTCGACCTCGTAGCTGCAGGACGCCATCGTGGTTTCCCGGACCGAGCCGGTTGTCCGGCGGTCGGTCCGGACCTCGAACTCTACTCTAACACCGCCGCCAGTCGAACCGGCTTCCCTGACAAGGCGGGGGCTGTCTGGTGCGCCGTGGCTCACCCCCGACGGCGCCGAACGCCAGGTGCTGAGTCCGGCACACGCCCACCACCATCGCCAGCCACGACAGGATTCCGACGCGCAGGATCGCGACGATGAGTGAATTGTCAGTGGCGCGGACTGGCTTCGCGAGAATTCCACGGGGTTCGCGCGGAGCGCTCGAGGACCGACACGACCCTGGAGACGTACCGCGGGCTCAGGAGGTCGGGACGGTCGAGCGTCGTGTGCTGCAGAGGTAGCGAAGGTCCGCTCAGCGCGATCACCGGACGGCGCCAGAGGCGTGCCAGGGATGCCGTCTCGGCGGAGGTGAGCGGTGGTACGGCAGAGAGCCCTTCCTCGGCGGCAACCTGCTGGACAAGGTCAGCCAGGTTCGAGGGCTTCTGGGAGCTTGCCGACGTGACGGCGAGCCCGCTGCGACCGACTCCCGAGACGTACACCACGCCCCGGACCCGGGAGGCGATCCTCGTGGCCTGAAGCACGTCCCGACAGTGGCGCGAGCCTGCGGCGTCCGGTTCTTCGCCGACCAGGAAGCCCACGAGCACCTCGTGTCCGCGCCAGCCCTGAAGGCGCGCCAGGAGCCCGAGCAGTGCAACGACGCCCGAGGCGTTCCGGTAGGCACCTGGCGTGCCCGGTCGCGAGTCGTAGTTCGCGAGAAACAGGAGCGGCCGCCCGCCCTTCCCGAGCTCGACCATCAGGTTCTCCCCGCAGGTGTCAGCTCGCTCCGCCTCGACGGTCAGCTCGACCTCCGATGCCTCCTCCACCAGGCGCAATGCGTCGGCGGGACGCACGGTCACGCAGGGGATCGCCGTCGAACCGTTCGGAATCACCGCCGAGTACAGCTCCGGTGCCTGTTCCCGATAGAGCAGGGCCGCCTTCGCCCTCTGCTGCGTGGCCGCCGCAACGGCGCGCCTCTCATCGTCGAGCCCTAAGGGGCAGAGCGCGACAGCTCCCGGCGGCTCCACCGCGGGTGGCCATCCGTGCGCCTGAGAGATCAGCCGCGGGATGCCTCGTAATGGTCCGAGAGTTGGGGGCGATCCCGTCACCGGCTGACACGGGACCACCCGCCCGCACGCCGTGACCAAGCGACCCCGGGCGCCGAGGTAGCCCCTGGTCGAAAAGGCGTGGACCTCAGGCGAAAAGCCGAGACCGGCGATGGCGTCCCCCAGATACCGCCGAGCGCGAAAGAGCTCCTCGCTGCCAAGCGGTCGGGGTCCGAGGTGGTCGGCGAGATAGCGGAGAGACCGCGAGAGCATCTCCGGCTCGGTCACTGCCGGCTGAGGAGGCGGCACACTACTTCTTGGCCTTTGCCGCCCGTGCCACGACCGTCTTGGCGACCAGCTTCCCCTCCGACTGCGTATACGAGACGCGGACGTCGTCGCCATCCTTCAGGTCGGTGGTGGCGGCGTCCTTCCCCCCGGCCTTGATCGTGGTTCCGGCGAGGTCGAACGTATACTCCTTCGGCGTCTTGCCCCGGACCTCGACGACCAAACTGTTCCCGGTGACGGACTTCACCTTGCCGGACACCGTCGACACCTTCTCGACCGACTTTTTCGCGTCCTGAACTGGCTTCTTCGTCTCTTCGGCGGGCTTCTTGGCTTCGCCGGTCTGGGTGGTGCTGCCCTTGGGAGCTTCGGACTTGGCCCCACTTTGACCGTACTGGGCCACCGCGACCGCGCCCGAGGCGAAGACGAACCCGAGCGCGACGACCAGCGCGACCGTCTTCCAGAACATCCGAAACCCTCCTCGGCCCCGCCCGGCGACCCGAACGAAGGCCGCTCTTAGAGTTTGCAGCGCGAAAACACGCGAGGCGCCCCGCCTGGCGTAGCACCGCCCGTACCAACGGGCCCATCTGCGCGTCAACGTTCGACGAACCCGCTCGCCAGGGCCGCGCCCGGCGCCAGCCTACCGCACGTGACCGCAAATATTGCAGACGGCTGCGCCCGGGACCGGGCCTCGACGTTTCCGGGCCTTCCCGCCCTTCTGCCGCCTGTTCTCGTGGCAAACGATCCGTCCAACGGCTGGAACCCTCCGTGGAGGCAAGTGGCCGGCATCCTGTTCGCGTCCTTGAACCGGCGTCGTCTCCGGTCAGTTGTCCGCTGGGTTCTGCCGCGTGCAAGAACTGCAGTTCAGTAAGGATGGGGCCGCCACTGCCGAGACCCAAGTCATGGGAGCCCCTGACGTTTCTCTTGCTGGCAGCACCCTTGCTGGACATCCCCGACGAGTGGGAACGAGGTGGCGCCTGGTATGCGCCTGCGCGTGAAGGCTGCGTGGGGCTTCCTGAAACGGGGTCTGGCCTGATGGGGCGGCGAGGCAAGCTCTCGAAGCGCGCGCGGGTTCGACAGAGGCCTGCCGCGTCGGCAAGGAAGAGCTGGTGAACGAGCCCGCGCTCGTGGCTCTCGCGGAACGCGTTGATCGGCTCGCGCGGGGGAATGCACGCCTCAGACGTTGGAGCGTGCTCTCGGTCATCGCGCTGGTCGGCGTACTCGCGTGGGTCGCCTCGGGAGTCCTCGGGTCCGAGGTCCGGTCGTCCGTGGTGAGGGCGGAACGAATTGTCCTTCAGGACCCCAGCGGACAGTTGCGCGCCACACTGACCGCGGGGACGGACGAATCGTCGATCCTTTTCTACGGGAAGGACGGGAGGCCCAGAGCCAAGCTGGCCGTCAGTGCGGAGTCCCCGGAGCTCATGCTGTTTGACGCGAACGGCAACGTCCGCGCTGACCTCCGGCTCGAAGCCGACGGTTCGCCCAGCCTGATCTTGACCGAGAGGGATGGCACGGTCCGCGCGGCACTCGGAGTAGGCAGGGAGGGAGTGCCCATCTTTGTCCTCCGCAGGAAATGACCGCGAGCGTATGAACCGCGGATCGTCGCCAGGGTCGACGGGGGCCGGCGCCGCGTGAGCGGGGGCATCCGTCGGCTCGGATCCGTGGTAAATGCCGCTACGCGACGCGGGGCAGCCCTTCAAGGGCCCGCGCAACCCCCGCACGACATGACGGAGGATCGGATGAATGGGGCTGTGCCCGAAGCTCTGAGGCAACGCCTGGATCGCCTCGAACGAGCGCACCGCCGCCTGCAACGGCTCGGGGCCGTCATCATCGCTGGCTTTGCCGCGTTCGTGCTGATGGGGCAAGCCATGCCGACGACGGCGCCGAAGATGATCTCGGCCGAGGCCTTCGTCCTTCGGGATTCGAGCGGCAGGCGTCGCGCCGCCCTGGCCGTCCGGGCAGACGGCACGCCAGCCCTGGGCGTCTTGGACGAGACCGGCAGGGTCCGCGTCGCGCTGGCCGTCCGAGAGGACGGGTCACCGAGCGTCGGCCTGGTCGACAAGGACGGCAAGACCCGCGCCGAGCTTGCCCTGCGGGCCGACGGGACGCCGACCCTGGGCCTCGTGGACAGGGACGGCCGGGCCCACCTCGAGGTCACGGTGCGCTCGGACGGCTCGCCGAGCCTCGCCCTCGCGGCCAAGCACGGGAAGACGCGCGCGGTGCTCATGGTCCGCGCCAATGGCTCGCTGGCGCTGGGCCTGACCGACCCGGATGGCAAGACTCGAGCCGAGTTGGCCGTGCGGCAGGACGGCGGGGCGTATCTCGCGTTCGCCGACAAGGAAGAGACATCCCGGCTGGGGCTCGGTGTCTCGGGCGACGGCGCGCCCTCGCTGGGACTGTACGCGAGGGACGGGAGCACGCGCGCCGAGCTGGCGCTGGTGAGCGA
The DNA here is from genome assembly GCA_964509395.1 of uncultured bacterium. Classification (GTDB taxonomy): domain Bacteria; phylum Methylomirabilota; class Methylomirabilia; order Rokubacteriales; family DASRDR01; genus CAZDYT01. The sequence goes on along the minus strand of CAZDYT010000087.1, from coordinate 2,012 downwards.
GGGAATGCCGATCCTGGCCCTCTTCGACAAGCAAGGAAAGGTTATCTGGAGCCCGCCCTGACGGACCCGCGGCTGGCGCTCCGCGGGAGGATGTAGAAGGAGACGCTCCAGAGCAGGGCGGCAAGCCCGATCGCCGTGGCCTTCAGCGCGAGGTCGCCGAAGAGAAGCCGTCGCAGTGTCCGCTGGGGACCGACCTCAGGCGCTCCGCGAAGCTCTCGAACTTTTTCGAATCAGCGCCTCGGGTGTCTCAAGGGGGGTGATCTCGCGGCCGTGCACCAGGCTGACTTGTCCCCGCTCCTCCAGATCTCGGCGGGCTCTGCAGAGCTGCAAGACTTGCAGCCAGGTGAGCCACGGTTGTGGTCAGGATCCGTCGCAACCAGCGGGCCGGGCTGGCGTTTCGCCGCGTGGCAGCATGGTTGCTCCGGTGGGGTGGCGCGTCATGCGTGAGTGGAGGGGGGTGACATCAGTGCGAGGGAAGAAACCGACTCCCGGTCGGCCTCAGCCCGGCGGCCCATCGCCAAAGCCGCCGGCGCCGGGTCCGACACCGTCACCCGGGCCGCCGCCGGCGCCAGGACGGTAACCTCGAGCGGCTCACAAACTGCACGGACCCCCGCCCCGGGGGAGGGCGCTCCCAGCTCTTCAGGGAGCTTCCGCCCCCGGCCGGGCGGCGGCGATCGGTCTGGGAGCCCTGAGCTTGTCTACCCTGCTGCTGGCGACGGTAAACGCCCAATCGTCCGCCACGGCGCACACGATCCTTATGAACGCGGTCGAGATCAAGGGGTCGGAGGACCTAGCTGAGATGAGCCCATTCGCAGTCCGACTCGTGGTCCTTGTGGTGGTGGTCGCAGTAAGCCTGGCCAGTTTTGGGTGCGCGCCGCCTCCCGCCGCCGAGAAAGCCGCGGCCGAACAAGCCATGAGCGCGGCCAGGGCGGCCGGTGCGGACAAGTACGCGTCGGGAGACTTCGCAGCCGCGACCGCTGCTCTGAAAGAGGCCGAGGCTCAGATGGGGGCGAGGAAGTACGGCGAGGCCAAGAACTCCTACGCCAAGGTCAAAGAGCTGGCTGACAAGGCCGCCAGCGCGGCTGTGGCCGGTAAAGCCGCCGTGAAGGCCGAGGTCGAGCAGCAGCTGGCCAATGCAGAGAAGCGCTGGCGGGAGGTCGAGGGTAAGGTCAAGGCCGCGGCGCCGAAGCTCAAGGCGGAACAGAAGCAAGCCGCGGACGCCGATGCCAGGAGCGTGGCGGAAGCGCTTCAAGCCGCGAAGACCGGCGCAGGCGACGATCCTCTCGCGGCGAAGGACAAGATTGCCACCGTGACCGCGGCGGCTGACAAGTGGGAGGCGGAGCTGAAGGCCCTGCCCGCGGCGCCCGCGCCGGCGAAGAAGCCTCAGAAGAAGTAGCGAGGAGAACGAGAGCGAGAGGTCCTCGGTAGATGCACGGCTCCCCGCCGAGGGGCGCTGACCAGGGCACTGAGGGTGCCCGAAGCGGGGCGGGTCCTGTCGCGCGAACAGCCCACCGGCGTCCTCGCCGCGGCGCAGCGTGGCGGTGAGTGCGGCCGTCCGGAGCGCCGCGCGTGGAGCTATTAGCGTAGCGGTGTATCACGCCGTTGCGGGCGCCGTCGGGTAGCCGCTTGCGGGTGCCCGTTCGCCGCGTCACCCGCCCGCTTCGGGATGCGTTGGTGAACGATCCCCGTTAGATAGCCGCCGATCAGCACCCGGCGCCGGCCGGCGTCGCGCGGGTCAGCGCCAGGCCAGGCGGCGCTTCTGGAGGTACTGCTGGTGGTACTCCTCGGCGGGGTAGAAGCGCGCGGCCGGCATGATCTCCGTGACGATCGGCCGGCGGTACCGGCCGCTCTGCTCGAGGCGCGCCTTGGACGCGCGCGCGCGGCTGCCTCGTGCTCCGGCGTGAGGACGAAGATCGCGGAGCGATACTGGGTCCCCACGTCGGGGCCCTGTCGGTTCAGGGTGGTCGGATCGTGGCTCTCCCAGAACACCTCGAGCGGCGGCTCGAACGAGA
>CAZDYT010000086.1:0-10638 GCA_964509395.1 uncultured bacterium | reverse complement strand
CGCGACCCCGGAGTTGACGCCGACGTGGAGCGCGATCGGCTCGGCCAGGTGCGCGAGCGTGGCGTTGATCTCGTGCGTGCGGCGGAGGATCCCCAGCGCCGTCTTGACCGCGGCCCGGGCGTGGCGCCGGGGGTCGGGGGCCTGGAAGATCACCATGAGCCCATCGCCGGCCGTCTCGTTCACGTCCCCCCCGCGCTGGAGGATCTCGTCGAGGAAGGCGCCGAAGTAGCGCTCGACGAGCGCGTTCACCCGCGCGGGGTCCAGGCGCTCGCTGAGGCGCGTGTAGCCGACGATGTCGACGAAGAGGACCGAGACGTCGGCCTCGCGCTTTTCGAGGGCGGGCGCCTCGGGCGCCTGCTCGATGAGGGCCTGGACGGTCTGGGGGACGAACTTGGCGAGGTTCGCCCGGATGCTCTCCAGGATCTCCACGCGCCGGAGGGCGGCCCGGAGCTCGGCGTGCGCCGCCTCGAGAGCGGTGTAGGCCTTGGCGTTCTCGAGGGCCACCGCGCTCTGGTTCGCCAGGAGCCGCAGGAGCCGCACGTCTTCCGTCGTGTAGGCTGCCCCGGACCGCTTGGGGCCGAGGACCAGAAACCCGGTGACGCGGTCCTGGAAGAAGAGCGGCACGATCAGCTCGGCGCCGAGGGCGGCCATCTCGGCCAGGCATGCCTCGCGAGCCTCCCGGAGTCCCGGATCCTCCTCGAACCGCTCCCGCGCGACCGGAACGCGGAGGTGCGCCAGGCAGACCGGCAGCGGAGAGTCCTCCGCGACGCGGTGCGCGACCTCGCTGTCTTCCCCGGCTGCCACGTAGGCGCGCCCGCGCTCGTCGTAAATCAGGAGCGCATGGCGGACGGGGTGGAGCAGCTCGACGGTCTGGCCGATCAGCGCGACGATGCGGTGGAGGTCCAGGAGGCTCGTCATGACCTCCGAGACGCGCTCGATCGACTGTTGGACGTCGAACCGCTCGCGGAAGAAGAGACGGTCCACGACGTTCTGGGTCTTCTCGTAGACCGGGTTGAGGAACGCGACCACGCCCAGCGCCAGCACCGCGGCGGTCACGAGCGACGAGCTCGAGAGCTGCAGACTGGAGAAGACCACGTCGAGCAGGGCGATGGCGCCCGCGTACGCCAGGACCACCAGCCCGGTGACCGCCGAGTAGATTGCCCCGAGCCGGAGCGCCGCGCGCAGGTCGAAGAGGTTGTAGCGGACCATGGCGTAGGCCACGGCCGCCGGGAAGACGAAGTTGAGCTTCCAGATCTCGTCGAGGTAGGGGACCGGAGCGCGCAGCACGGCCTCGACCGCCGTGCCCAGGACGGGGGGCAGGTAGCCGACGGCGAACCCTGCGGTCAGCACGCGGGCCCGCTGGCGTACCAGAGGGGTCGCACCGGCGACGCTGGTCCGCGCGAGGGCGACGACCAGCAGGATCAGCGCCACGCCCCAGTAGGCCGCGCCCACGCCCGGTACCAGGACCAGCTGGAGAGGATGCAGCCGAACCTGAATCAGCACCGCGACGACGGCCGACACCAGATAGGGCACCCACAGGATTCCCGGGAACCGCCGGGCGATCGGTCGCCGCTGGGGAAACGTCAGCGCCAGGTGGATGAAGATGGCAGGCGAGAACGCCCACGACGTCAGGAACAGCGGCGTGAACCGATACGTGGTATGGGCGTTCGCGTAGGTCACGTCGACGATGTACCAGCCGAGGCAGAAGGCGAGGAAGAGCCAGCTCCGCGGCGCGCCGGGCTGCAGGTAAAAGACGAGGGCGCCCAGCGCGAGGTAGAGCAGCCCCGCGAGGAGTCCCTCGATCAGGAACCGCCGGAAATCGCGGTTCGTGTGGGGTTGCGAGGTCACATCGGCCTCGACGAGTCGGCCGCGGCGGTAGAGGATGTAGTGGAAGGTCGTGCCCGGCGGATGGCGCGCGACCTCGGCCTGGATCTCGCGCCCCGACGTGAGGAGCCGGCCGTCCATGGCCCGGACCAGGTCGAACGGCTCGAGCCCGCCCCGCTCCGCGCCGCCGATGGCGACGAGGAGGTTCTCCATCACCGAGAAGCCGGCAAAGGGCTGGCCGAGGTGCTGGTAGCGGTCCACGGTCGCCTGGGCCCCCACGAGGAGCGCGAGGCCGATCAGCGTCCAGCCGATCGGCTTCCGTACCGCCATTCGTTCCTTCTCCACCGCGATTCCATTGTACGGCCTCTGTCGGCCCCGGGCCGTTTCGCGCGCGGACGGCGGAGTTTGCTGCTACCCTCTTCCCCGACACGGGCGGATCGCCCACACCACTCTGACGCAGGGAGCGGGACTCATGACGACGGAGCGTCCAGTAGAGTTCGCGGTCGCCATTCCCCAGGTCTTCAGCGGACCCCAGGTCGACCCCGCCGCCCTCCGGGCATTCCTCAGCCGCGCCGAGGCGCTCGGCTATCACAGCGTCTGGGGCCAGGAGCAGATCCTGGGCGCAGCCGGCACCCTCGAACCCGTCACCCTCCTCGCCCATGCCGCCGCGTTGACGCGGCGAGTCCGGCTCGGCGTGGCGGTGCTGCTCACCCCGCTCCGGAGCCCGTTGCAGCTCGCCAAGAGCCTGACCACCGTGGACCAGCTCAGCGGCGGGCGGCTGACCGTGGGGGTCGGCCTGGGCGGCCGGACTGACGTCTACCCCGCCTTCGGGCTCTCGGCGGAGCGGCGGGTGCGGCGGTTCACCGAGGGGCTGGAGGTGCTGAAGCGGCTGTGGACCCAGGAGCGGGTCACGTTCAGCGGCGAGTTCTGGAAGCTGGAGAACGTGGCGATGGCGCCCAAGCCGATCCAGAAGCCGCACCCACCCATCTGGTTCGGGGCGCGCCACCCGAACGCCCTCCGGCGGGCCGTGGCGCTCGGCGAGGGGTTCATCGGGGCCGGATCCACCTCGACGGCCGACTTCAGGCGGCAGGTCGCCCACGTGCGCGCGTCCCTCGGCGAAGCCAAGCGCAATCCCTCGACGTTCGCCATCGCCAAGCGGGTCTACCTCGCGGTCGACCCCGACCGAGGCCGCGCGCTCGCCCGGCTCCGGGAGTGGTTCGGCTGGTATTACGGGAACGCGGCCCTCGCCGACCAGGTCGCGATCGTGGGCCCGGCCGAGGAGTGCGTGACGGGCCTGCGCGAGGTCCGGGCGGCCGGGGCGGAGCTCATCCTGCTCAACTTCGTGTCCGAGGAGCTGGAGAACATGGAGCGGGCCGCGCGCGAGATCCTGCCCGCCGTGGTGGCGCGATGAAGGCCTACGGGATCACGCTGCTCCGCCTCACGCTCGGCGCGATCTACCTGATGCACGGCTACCTGGCGCTGGTCGTCGCCGGGCCCACTGCCACCGCGACGTTCCTGGAGCGCGTCGCGGGCCTGCCGCACCCCACCCTCCTGGCGTGGGTCCTCATCACGGCGCACGGCCTCGGGGGCCTGCTCCTGGTCCTGGGCGCGTGGACGCGTTGGGCGGCCACGGCGAACGCCCTGGTCATGCTGGTCTCGCTCGTCCGCGTACATCTGGCGCAGGGCTTCTTTCTGAAGGGAGTCATCGTCGACGCGGCCGCGGCCCGCGCCACCGCCGCGGGGTACGAGTACCCGCTGCTGCTGGTCGCCGCGACCTTCGCCCTCGTCTTCCTGGGCTCCGGTCCCCTGGCGGTGCGCGGCTCCAAGTAGCCCGGTCTCTAGCGCGAACTATTCGCGAAGGTCACGCGGGATGAGGAAGGCCGCGCGGGTGACGCGGCGGACGGGGCGCCCCAGGGCGCGGAGCGCACCGCCTGAGCTCGCTTGTTCGGTAATCGTGCGGGCAGGAGCCTGTCGGAGAACCCGCGCCACTCGCGAAAGAACTACCGCAACCCCTCAAGGTGTTCCGCTCCGCGCGCCGGCTTCGCCGGCGCGACCCCTCCTCGGAGGAGGTCCGGAGGGGGGCTCCGCCCCCCTCCGGGGGACCTAGCGCGGCTCCCCGAGGTTGACGTGCACGTTCTTCACCTCGGTGTAGAGCGCGAGCGCGTGCATCCCCAGCTCACGCCCGAGCCCCGACTGCTTGTAGCCCCCGAACGGGGCCTCGAGGTGGACGCTCGATGAGCTGTTCACCGAGAGAACGCCCGTTCGCACCCGCTTCGCCACCCGGAGGGCGCGCCCCAGGTCGCGGGTCCAGATCGAGCCCGAGAGCCCGTAGACCGTGTCGTTCGCCAGCCGAATGCATTCGTCCTCGGCGGCAAATGGCACGATCGAGAGCACGGGCCCGAAGATCTCCTCCTGCGCGATCCGCATCCGCGGCGTGACGTCGGCGAAGACCGCGGGCGTGAGGTAGAACCCGCGGCCTTCGCCCGCCGGGACGTCGCCACCGTAGAGGAGCCGCGCCCCTTCTTCCCGCCCCGCGGCGACGTCGCCCTGGACCCGCGCGCGGTGGCTCCGCGAGATGCGCGGCCCCACCCCGGTCGCCGGGGCGAGCGGATCGCCGACCACGAGCCGCCGCGTCCGGGCGGTCCACCGGTCCGTGAAGGCCTCGTAGACGGCCCGGTGGACGAAGGCGCGGCTTCGCGCGCAGCAGTCTTGGCCCGCGTTGCCGTAGATCACGCCGAGAGAAGCCTCGACCACCTGGTCGAGGTCCACGTCGTCGAAGACGATGAGGGGCGACTTGCCCCCCAGCTCGAGCGAGACGCGCTTGATCCCGTCGGCGGCGAGCTTCATGATCGCGGCGCCGGTCGCGGTCTCCCCGGTGAAGGCGATCTTGCCGACCAGCGGATGGCGCACGAGCGCGGGCCCGAGGGCTGCGCCCGGCCCGGTGACGACGTTGAGGACACCCGGCGGCAGGCCGGCCTCGAGGGCGAGACGGCCGAGCGCCAGCGCGGTGAGCGGCGTCAGCGAGGCCGGCTTGAGGAGGACGGTGTTCCCGGCCGCGAGCGCCGGCGCCACCTTCCACGACGCGATGGCCAGCGGGAAGTTCCACGGCACGATGAGGGCAGTGACGCCGATGGGCTCCCGGAGGGTGAAGTCGAGGCCCGGGGCCTGGGTGGGAATCGTCTCCCCGAAGATCTTGGTGACGGCCCCGGCGTAGTAGTCGAAGCAGTCGGCGACCATGCCCATCTCGTCGCGGCTGTCGCGGATGGGCTTCCCGACGTTCAGGCTCTCCAGGCGGGCCAGTGGCTCGAGGCGCTCCCGCACGAGCGCGGCGAGACGGAAGAGGAGCCGGGCGCGCTCACGGGGCCGGAGCTGGGGCCACGGGCCCTCCTCGAAGGCCCGATGCGCCGCCTGGACCGCCCGATCCACGTCCGCGGGCGTCGCGACCGGCACCTGCGCCAGCTCTTCCTCGGTGGCCGGGTTCACGACGGGAGACGTCTCTCCGGTCGCCCCGGACATCTCCCGGCCGTCGATCCACATCCGGGGGGTCTTGCCACACAGCTCCAGCAGAGTCGCCTCAGACATGTCGGTCCCCTCGTCCTTCGTGGTGGGAGTCGCCTCAGGGAGGAACGCGCCGCTCTTATCTCCTCGGGCCCTCCCGAGGATAGTCGAATCTCGGCGGACAGTCACCCGCTCTCGCGCGCGGCTCGGGTCGGCTGCCGGCTGACCCGGAATTGGCCGGTCGATTCGAGCGCTGGTAAGAAATCTTCCAATCATCCCGGCCACGTCCGAGAAAACAGGAGCGGAAAGGCCTTTGCTCTCAGTACTTACCTCTTACCATCGCCTGTTGGTACCTGCCTTGCGTACGGACACCAACCGTGAGGGGACCTGTGGGCGACCGGGATGCCCGGAAGACCGGAACGGCCAGCCGAGAGGCTCGGGCCCTGGGGCCCGTGGCGAGGAGGGCGAGGTCAGGCGCGGCGCCGGGGAGGCGCGACGAGCTCGCCGTCCGAGAGCCGCGAGCCGCATGGGGCGAGCGTGCCCGCAGGTTAAATTGCTTGGGGAATTAGGGGATCTTCGCTAGGCTCAGATAATTGTCGGCTCGAAACCCGGGGGGCGAGGACGCAGCGATGGCAGAACAGGCCAGGATCCTCGTGGTCGACGACGAAGCGGAGGTCCGGGAACTCGTGGCGGAGTTCCTGGAAGTCAAGGGATACGCGGTGATCACCGCCGCCAACGGCCTCGACGCCCTCACAGCTGTTAAGCACTATCGCCCGCACCTGGTCCTCATGGACGTCATGATGCCCCGGATGGACGGCTTGGAAACGCTCCGGCGCATCCGGGAGGCGGACCCGGGGCTGGGGATCATCATGCTCACGGCCGTGGAGGACGAGGCGATCGCCAAGGAAGCCATGAAGAAAGAAGCCTACGACTACATCACGAAGCCCTTGGATTTCGGGTACCTCGAGCTGGTGATCCTCACGAAGCTGGCCCAGGTGGATCGGTAGGGGCGTGGGCATGCAGGGACGGAGCGCCGGCGAGCAGGACGCGGGGTGAGAGGACGGTCATGTACGAGGCGTACTGGGGTCTGAACGCCGCCCCGTTCCAGAACGTCCCGGACCCCAAGTTCTTTTGCCCGCTGCCGGCCTGCCAGGACGTTCTCGAGAAGCTGCTCTACGTCGTCCGGCACGGCAAGGGAGGCGCCATCCTCACGGGCGAGGTCGGGTGCGGAAAGAGCACGTTGAGCCGGGTCTTCCTCTTGCAGCTCGAAGAGGACAAGTATGACATCGGGCTCGTGATCAATCCGTCGGTGCCGTCCGAGGAGCTGCTCCACGAGATCGCCCTCCAGTTGGGCGTGTCGCCGTCGGGCCCCCAGCGCTCCGCGCTCTTTCACGCCGTGACCGACCACATGCTGGAGAACGCCCGAGCCGGGAAGTCGACGGTCCTGATCATCGACGAAGCCCACACGATCCGGGACGAGGCGGTCTTCGAAGATCTCCGGATGCTCTTGAACTTCCAGCTCAACGACCGCCAGATGCTCACGCTGATCCTCCTCGGCGCGCCGGAGCTCAGGGACGTGATGGCCCGGCATGGCTCGCTCCAGCAGCGGCTCCCCATCCGGCTGAACCTGAGCCCGCTCAGCGAGGGCGAGGCGGCCGCGTACATCGAGTTTCGCCTGGAGAAGGCCGGGGCCACCCGGCCCATCTTCACCGCAGAAGCCGTGAAGGCGATCGCCGGCGCCACGGGAGGGATTCCTCGACGGATCAACACCCTCTGCGACCTCTGCCTCTTCGAGGGTTGGAAGAAACGGGCCAAGGCGGTCGACACCACGATCGTCAGGCTGGCCCAGAGCTCGCTCTAGGGGGGATTGCGTGCGGCTGAGCGACCTCGTCAGGCCGGGTGAGGAGCCCAAGCCCTCGCGAGAGGCAGACAAGACGGCCCGGACCGCGCGCGACCTCGTTCGCGCGGCGCCTAAGCCGGCCCCTCCGGAGCCCGAGACGAGCCCGCGCGAGGGTGAGGCGGCCCGGGCGCCCGGGGGAGAGGCCCCGCCATCCTCGAGCCGGGCGGCCGCGCTGGCGCGCGAGGCCGGGACGGGTGAGCGCCTCGACCGCCGACTCGACGCGACCGAGCTCGTCTTCCGAAAGGCCGTGGAGCGAATCCGGCAGGCGCTGGCGACGAGGGCCGAGGCCCCGCTGTCCATGGCCCAGGCGGAGGACGCCGTGGAGATGCTGCTCCAGAGCCTGGAGACCGGCGACGCCCTCCTCATCCCGTTCTTCCGCGGCGGGGACTTCGCCAGCAACCCGTCGCGGGCGGCGGTGAACGTCTGCATCCTCGCGTTGAAGATGGGTCTGGAGCTCTCGTTCGCGCGGGGGGAGAGCCGCGAGGTCGGGCTGGCGTCGCTCTTCAGCGACATCGGGACGGCGCTCGTGCCCCCCGAGATGCTGGGGACCCCGCGCGCGCTCACGGACGACGAGCGGGCCGTCCTCCAGGGCCACCAGCGAGAGGGCGCCAACCTCCTGGAGAAAGTCGCTCCGAACTACGGCTGGCTCGCGGACGTCATCAGGAAGCGCTACGAGAAGCCGGACGGACCCCACCACCCGGAGACGCGGGTGGAGGAGTACGCCGCGATCATTCACCTCGCGGAGATGTACAAGAGCCTGGTCCATCCGCGGTCGCCCCGTAAACGCATGGGCCCCGTCGAGGCCCTCAAGGAGATCCTCCAGCACCACCGGGCGGTGTTCCCGGACCGGATCCTCAAGGCGCTGATCCGCGCCATGTCCGCCTACCCGGTGGGCAGCCTGGTCCGCCTGAACACGGGGGAGATCGGCCGGGTCATCGACCGGAACAGGGACTATCCGCTCCGCCCGGTCGTGGACATCGTCGTCCGGCGGGGGGAGCGGCTCCCGGAGTCCGTCCGGGTCGACCTCACCCAGACCCCCCTCCTGCACATCAAGGATTCCGTCGCCGAAGAGGAGCTACCGTGACCCGGGCTTCCGGCCCGTGGCTCCTGCTGGCGCTCGCGGTCCTCGGGGCCGGCTGCGCCGCCGGGCGGCCCGAGGTGCCCGTGGTGCCGGCCACGAGCCTCGTCGCGCCGGCCCCGGCCCCCGCCGCGGCCCCTGAGGCTCCACCCGCGGCTCCGCGGCCCGCGGTGGCGCCGGAGACGCCGCCGCCCGCCGAGCCGTCCCCGGAGCCGCCTCCCGTCCTCCAGCCCGTCACGGAGAATCGGACGTTCGTGACCGTCGAGGGTGTCCCCCGCTACAAGATCGGCCCGGGCGACGTCCTGGAGATCCTGCTGGCAACGGGGCTCACCCAGGAGCGGCAGACGGCGGTCGTCAGGGCGAACGGGACCGTGAGTGCGGCGTTCCTCGAGGTGAAGGTGGCGGGGCTCACCACGGACCAGGCGGCGCACGAGATCCGGCGGCAGCTCGAGCAGTTCTACCGGCGGCTCGGCGTGGAAGTCCTGGTCAAAGAGTACGCCAGTAAGAAGGTCACCGTGCTCGGGGCCGTGGCGGGGCGCGCGGGCACGCTCCCGCTCAAGGGCAAGATGACGCTCCTGGATCTCCTGGCCGAGGTCGGGGGCGTGGCGGCGAACGCCGACCTCGAGCGGGTGCGGATCATTCGGCCGGACGGCCCCCCGATCACGCTGAGTCTGCTGCGTCTCCTCGACCAGCCGGCCGCGCAGGCCTTCGCGCTGGACGCGGGCGACGTGGTGTTCATCCCCGTCCAGGGGGCCCCTCAGGGCGCTCCGCTCGGCGCGCCCCCCGTCCCGGGCGCCGCCGTCGTCGCCGACCGGGTCTTCGTCCTGGGCGAGGTGAAGACACCGGGAGCCTTTCCGCTCGTCCCCAACATGCGCCTCTCCCATGCGTTGGCCTTGGCGGGGGGGCCGACGGACGTCGCCATCCTGGAGAGCGCCCGCATCATCCGAGGAGGCCTCGAGAAGCCCCAGATCGTGGAGGCGGACTTCCGGAGGCTGATCGAAGAGGGCGACCCGCGACAAGACGTGTCCCTCCTGCCGAGCGATCTCATCGTCCTCCCGCGAAGCGGCATCGGCAACTGGAACGCCTTCATCGCCAAACTCAAGCCAACGCTGGAGATCCTGACCTTCCCGCTCGCCCTGCCCGTGCAGATCAGAGCCATCAGCCGCTGAGAGAGGGATGGCTCAGTACGACGTCAACCTCAGGGACTATCTCAGGATCCTGCGCCGGCGGAAGGGGATTGTCGTCCTCGTCCCCCTCCTCTTCGGCGTGGTCTCCTTCGTCGTGGCCCTCCTCCAGGCTCCGAGACCCCTCTACCGGTCGACGGCGGTCGTCCGGGTCGAGCGGGCCGTCAACTTCACCGGGCTCCTCCAGGAGCTGGTCACCTACAGTCCGGTGGGGAACGTGGAGACCCAGGCCGCCCTGATCAAGGGGTTCCCCGTCATGAGCCTGGCCGCCAAGAAGCTCGGGCTCATTCCCGAATCGGCGTCCCCCGCGGAGATCCAGGCGTCCCCGGCGGCGCTCCGGGTCATCAGCACGTTGCAGGACGAGGTGGCGGCGAGGCTCGTGGAGGGGACCAGCCTCATCGAGATCAGCGCGACGTCCTCCGAACCCGAAAAGGCCGTCCGGACCGCCAACAGCGTCGCGCGGGCCTTCGAGGAGGACAACTTCACGACGCGAAGCCGCCAGGTCCGGGAAGCCCGCGAGTTCATCGAGCGGCAGCTCGAGGACGTGAGGGCGAAGCTCCGGGAGTCCGAAAACGAGCTGAAGGCGTTCAAGGAGGCGAACCGGATCGTCGTCTTCCCCGACGAGACCAAGGCGTCCTTGCGGCGCCTGGCCGCGCGGGAGGAGAGCCAGGCGATGGTCCGCAGGGCCGTCGGGGAGACGGAAGAGCAGCTCAGCCTGCTCAAGGCCGGCAAGCCGCTGGCCCAGCCGGCGACCGCCTCCGTCGACGGGGCCGACCCGGTGCTCTCCAAGCTCTACGGCTCGCTGGCCGACTTCACGCTCCGGCGGGAGACGCTCCTCCTCACGCTCCTCCCGGCTCACCCGCAGGTCAAGCAGGTGGAGACGGAGCTCGACAGCGTCCGGCGCCGCCTCCAGGAGGCGCTCAGCACCCGGCTGCGGGTACTGCGCGGGCGGGCCGAGGAGCTCCAGCGGGGCATCGAGAGCCTGCGGCGCGAGCAGGCGGCCATCCCGGAAGCCGATCTCCGCCTGGCCCGGCTCGAACGGGAGGTCAAGGTCAACGAACGGATCTTCTCCTTGTTGCAGGAGAAGCACCAGGAGGCCCTGATCCGGGAGAAGGAACAGGTCGCCGAGGTCAGCCTCGTGCGGCCCGCCGTCG
>CAZDYT010000085.1:0-10706 GCA_964509395.1 uncultured bacterium | reverse complement strand
GCGGCGTCTGAGCTCGGCTATCGGGTGACCCGCCAGACTGGGAGCCGCCTGCGCCTGACCACCCTCCAACACGACGAGCCCCACGTTGGGACAGCGGCCGCGGGCTTCTCGAGAGGCCCGGCGCCGGGGATCTCTGCCGGATGGAGGGCGCGTCGGGGCGTCTCGCCCTCCATGTCGAGGCGGCGACCCCGCCCCGGATCAGCGTGCGTCTCGCGAGGAGCTGGTGTCGCTTCCGTTCCTCCGGGACGTGATCCCGTACGAGCACCAGCTGGCGGCGGTGAAAACAGCGCTCAACCGCATGCGGGGCCGCGCACGGCGGCAGCGGCGGCGTCCATCACCGCCTCGGGTGTGTCCGGGTTGATGGAGCAGTCGGGCGCGAGGAGCAGAAAGCGCCCACCCATCTCGGCCACCGCGCGGCGTCCGCGCGTCTGGACCTCGACGGGTGCCATCCCGCCGATGGCCGGCTTGCCCGGGAGCCCGCCCGCCACCGCGCGCCCCGTGCGCCGGTGCCCCTCGGCCAGCGCGGGATTGCCCGGGGCCGTCGCCCAGGAGAAGGCGGTCGTCGGGTAGTCGGCGAACTCGTCGAACAGCACGTCCTCGCCGCAGACGTGGAGCAGGTTGAGCGGCGCGCCCGCGACGGCGCCCAGGACGCGGAGGTCGTGCGGGCGCTGGAAGCGCCGGCAGCCTTCTGGCGTGGCCACCTCGCGGGTCGCCATGTTGGTAGCGTAGAAGAGGCCGTCCGCGCCCGCCTCCACCGCGGCGGCGCCGTACGCGGCGAGCGTCTCCGCCATCGCCGCGAGGGCATGGTCCACGGCCGCCGGCGCCGACCGCATCAGCGCGAGCGCCTGCTCCCGGCCGCCGGCGAGAAGGTAGGGCAGCACCATGAGCGGCGAGAAGACCGTCCAAACGATCGGCGTGTCCGGTCCCGCCCCCGCGCGGACGAGCCGGAGGGCGTGGAGCTGCTCGCCGAGGGCGCCGGCCCGCGGGTCCGCCGGGGCGAGACGGCGGAGATCGGCCGCCCCGGCGAGCGGCGCGCGGGTCACCGTGTACGGCGTCGCCCGCTCGGTCGAGGGCGCGTAGCTCAGCCCCCACGCCTCGGCGAAGCACTGGGCCCGGCACTGGGGCTTGAGGAAGTCCCAGCCGAAGCGGCGCGCCAGGCGCAGCGTCTCCCCGGCCAGGGCCTCCGCGGAGTTCTCGGCCGCGAAGTTGTGGAGCCAGAGGCTCACCGGCACCCGGTCCACCGGCGCCCCGGCGAGGGCGGCGAGCACGCGTTCGCGCCGCGTCACGACGGCCCGCGCCTCACTCCCCCTCCCCCTGCCCCCCCCGGCCGAGCGCCAGGCCCGGCACCCGCGCGAAGTGCCGGCGGTTCCGCGTGAGCAGCATCCCGCCGCCGGCCGTGACCCGTCACGTTTCCCTCAGCTCGAACGGGGGCCCGCTCGATCGCGCCCGCGTCCGCAGGGGCTCCGTCGAGGTTGGCTCGAAACACAGGAGGAACTCCAGGTAGGTGGCGGTGTCGGGCGCCGGCAGCCGGCGGACGCGCTCGAGCGCCGCCACGTCCTCGGCGGTCGCCGGGAGGTCCCGATCCAGCGGCAACCGATCAGGAGGGACGCCTGAGCTCATCGAACCGCTCCAGGAGACCGGCACGCTCGAAGTACCCCCGAACCTCTCCGACGTCGATCCCTGACAGCTCCAGCAGATCCTGGATGTCGGCCAGGTCGCGAAGCGTGCGCCGAGGATTGTTCTTCATCGCCTGCACCTTCATGGCCACCAGGTGCTCCGGGCGTGGCACCGGCACCTGGCGGCCGGACGGCAGCGCCAGCGTTCCGCAGCCTCCGAAGAGGATCCGGCTCGTTTCCGCACCGACGTACATCACGTCGACGCGCCCGAGCGCCGGCATGGCATGCACATGGTTCGAGTACCCGGCCGACCGGTACAGTGTCTCGTAGCCGAGCGACTCGAGGAACGCGACGACGGCTGGTTGGGCTGCCGCCTCCGTCACGAGGCCGAGGTCCAGCGTGGCCCGCGTCAGCCCGTAGGCATGGAGGCCGAACGCGCCGATAACCGCGAACCGCACGCCCTCGCGCTCGAACAACGCCGCCATCGTGTCCAGCACCCGGGCGAAGTCCACGCCTCGGGCAGCATATCACGCCCGTGCGCCAGCCGGAGGGCCACAAGCAGCCGATGAAGCGATCGAGCGCTTCCAGACCGACGAGACCGTCGACGAGCCCCACGTTACTCTCGACGAGGACCGCGCGGGCGCCGACGGAGATCGCCGACTGGGCTCGCCGCGACCCGACGCCCCCTTCACCCGCGTGATGGCGACCTCCGGCGACGGCGCGACCCCGGTACGCCGTGAGCCAGCGACCGTAATGGCTGCCACGAGGGAACCGCTTGCGCGGCGGCGGGCTCCTGCGGTAAGAAGAAGTTCAGTGCCACTGCATCCCGGCGACCGGTTCGAGCTGCCCGTCACCCGGCAGGCGTGGGAGTCGGGGTGTATTCCTCTCCCCGGCGGCTTTCGCCATCTCGTCACCCCGACCGGCGAGCCCACCGTGGTCGCGTGCTGCGGCGATTCCGGGCGCTCCCTGACGGGTGTGTGGGACGGCGGCCGCGGGCTTCTCGAGATGCCCGGCGCCGGTGATCTCTGCCGGATGGAGGGCGCGTCGGGGCGCCTCGCCCTCCATGTCGAGGCGGCGACCCCGCCCCGGATCCGCGTGCGTCTCGTGGAGGAGAGCCGCCTGGCGCCCGCCATGGAGGTCTCCCGGCGGGAGATCGCCACCGTGCCGGTCCGGTTCGATCCGGCCGACGCGGAGATCCTGGCCGCGTTCGCCGACGGGGCCGTGGCACCGCTCCCGGCCTACGAGCTGAACCGGTGGGCTGCCGCCATCGCCCTCACGCCGGGCTTCGAGGAGCTGGTGTCGCTCCCGTTCCTCCGGGACGTGATCCCGTACGAGCACCAGCTGGCGGCGGTGAAAACAGCGCTCAACCGCATGCGGGGCCGCGCCCTTCTGGCAGACGAGGTCGGCCTCGGCAAGACCGTCGAGGCCGGAATCGTGCTGTCGGAGCTCTGGCGGCGGCGCCTCGTGCGGCGCGTGCTGGTCCTCGTGCCCCCGGGGCTGGTGACGCAGTGGCAGGAGGAGCTCCGGCGCAAGTTCGGCCTGGACTTCGTGACCCACGATGCGGAACCGTTCCGGCAGGCGGGACCCGAGGCCTGGAAACGCTTCGAGCGCGTCGTCGCGTCGGTTCACACGGCCAAGCGGCCAGAGCACGCCGGCGTCATCCAGGAGATCCCCTACGACCTCGTGATCGTCGACGAGGCCCATCACCTCCGGAACGCGCGCACGGTCCTCTGGCAGTTCGTCAACCGGCTCACGCGGACCTACCTCCTGCTGCTGACCGCAACGCCCGTGCAGAACGACCTCGAGGAGCTGTTCAACTTGGTGACGCTGCTGCAGCCGGGTCAGCTCAAGACCATCCGGGCGTTCCGCCGGGAGCACGTGGCCCGGGGTGACCGGCGGCAGCCCCGTGATCCCGAGGGCCTGCGGCGACTCTTGGCCGAAGTCATGGTGCGAAACCGGCGGGCGACGGCCCAGGTGGCCCTGCCACGCCGGATCGCCCGGACCGTGATCGTGGAGCCGACTCGGGAGGAGCAGGCCCTGTACGCCGCGCTGTCGGACTGCCTCCGCGATGCCTGTCGACGCGGTGAGGTCACGCGGCTGATGGCCCAGACGGTGCAGATGGAACTCGGCTCGAGCCCCCAGGCGGCCGCGGCGACACTCGAGCGCCTCCTCGACCGGACGCAGGAGGCGCCCGAGCTCCGCGACGCCCTGGGCCGCTTCCGTGATCAGGCCCGCCGCCTCGTCGATGACGCCAAGAGCCGCGCCCTCCTGGCCCTCCTCCGCGCATGGGACGACAAGCTCCTGGTCTTCACCCGGTTCCGGGCGACGCAGGAGCACCTGGCGAGCGTGCTGCGTGAGGCCGGGGAGGCCGTCGCGACCTACCACGGAGGACTGCGCCGCGACGAGAAGGAGGCCGCCGTACGCGCGTTCGAGGGCCCCTCCCGGATCCTGGTCTCGACCGAGGCCGGCGGCGAGGGACGCAATCTCCAGTTTGCCCACGGTCTGGTCAACTACGATCTGCCGTGGAATCCCATGCGGATCGAGCAGCGGATCGGCCGCCTGTCCCGTGTGGGCCAGACGCGTGACGTCCACGTCTTCAACCTGGTCGCGCCAGGAACCATCGAGGAGACGCTCCTCGAGGTGCTCGACGCCAAGATCAACATGTTCGAGCTGGTGATCGGCGAGATCGACATGATCCTCGGGCAGCTCGCCACCGACCAGGACTTCGAGGAGATCGTCACGGACCTGTGGCTCGGCGCGACGGACCGCGACGACTTCCGGACCCGCATGCACGCCCTCGGCGATCAGCTGCTCCAGGCCAAGCGCGCGTACCTCGAGATCAAGGCCCTCGACGACCGAATCTTCGGCGAGGCTCTGGCGCCCGGAGGCAAGCCGTGAGGGGGCTGCAGGGCCTCGAGGAGTTCACGCTCTCGGCTCTCGAGCTCTTGGGCGGAGCGGCGGAGGCGCGGACGTCGGGCCTCTACACGGTCCTGTGGCCCGTGGCGGGCTCGGAGCACCTGGAGACCCGGCAGCTCGCGTTCGACCCCGAGCTCATCGACGAGCAGCCCGAGGCCGAGCTGGTGACGTTCGGAAGCCCGGTGCTGGAAGAGCTCGTCGACCGGGCGACGGCGTCCGGACGGGTCGCGCAGGCCTTCCTTAACGCGGCGGCCAGCGCCTCCCGGACCACGGCCGACCGGCTCATGCGCTCGTATCGCTTCCAGGAGAGCGCCTGGACCGCCGAAGGCGGACGCCCGTGGTGGCTCCCGGCCGGGGTCTTCCTGTTCCGGGTGCGCTACCTGTCGGACGAGCGTGAAGAGGACCTCGTGCGGGTAGCGGTGAGCCTCGCCGACGGACGCCTCCTCCGGCGCCTCGATGCGGCGCTCGACCGCCACGGCATCGCCGCCGATCCCGCCGAGGCCTGGCCGATGATGGCGGAGTGGCCGATCGGGGACGCGTATGCCGTGGCGCGCGGGGCGCTCGAGCAGAAGCTCATCGCGCCGCTGGGACTCCGGCGCCGGGAGCTCGCGGCACGACTCGCTCGGGAGAGCGGGCGAGCGGCGGCGTACTACGACGAGCTGATCCGAGAGCGTGAGGAGCAGCGCGGCACCTTGCCGCCCGGGACTCCGGAGCGGGCGCAGGTCGAGTCGAGGCTTCTGACGCTCCGGCTCGAGCGCGCGAGTCGCCTGGGGGAGCTCCGGAGCAAGTACCGGCTGGAGGCCGAAGTCTCGCTGCGAAGCCTCCTGCGCCTGTACCTGCCCCGCGTCGTGTTCGGCGGGAGACTGGCAAACAAACGCGGCGAGGCGGCACTCTCGCTCGTCTGGGACCCGATCGAGCAGATCGGAGAGCCCGCCCCGTGCGCGCAGTGCCGTGATCTCACGTACGAATTGGGCCTGTACCGCTCCGGGGCGGTCGCCTGTCCTCACTGCCTCGAGGCGCCCGCTCGGCCGTCCAGCCGGATCTGATCGAGCGCCGCGAGGCACCTAGCCGCGCGGGCACAGCGACTGGCCAGGTCACCTCGGCCGGCTCGCTGACCCACTCGGCTCGCTCGGCCGCCCGCGTCTGCTCGCCCACGCGTCCCGCGCCGGACGACGGGGCGTCCGATCCCCTCTCCGAGCGAAGTGGACTGTCCCGCCCAACCGGTCCGGCTCGCCGGACACGAATGCGCCGAACTGCCCCAAGGCGCTAGAGTAGACTCATGTGGGGCACGGGTGACCCCGACCGGAAGAGCGGGGCCGCGGCTGGGAGAGCCCCCTCGTGTTCAGGCGTCGTCCGGGCCCGCTGAACTCCCGCAGTCGCAGGTTGCCCGCGTCCGACGAGCCCCGGGAGACTCTTCACAGGAGGGGACAATGCGGTACGGCTTCTTCACCACCCTCGCAGAGCCCGGCAACCAGCGGCCGTACGCCCAGATCATCCGCGACCTGCGCGAGCAGACGGTCTTCTGCGACCAGGCCGGATTCGAGACCGTCTGGCTGGCCGAGCACCATTTCGGTCCGGAAGGCATGGGCAACATCCCCAACCCGATCCTCATCGCCGCCGACCTCGGCACACGGACCAAGAGGGTTCGCTTCGGCATGTGCGCCGTGATTCTGCCGTGGTGGCATCCCATTCGGCTGGCGGAGGACCTCGCGACGCTCGACCACTTGCTGGACGGCCGCCTCGACGTGGCCGTCGGCCGCGGCGTGTGGCCGCGCGAGGGCCCGAACTTCCACCCCAAGGCCGATCCGCGGAACTCCGATGCCAACATGGAGTTGTTCCGGGAGACCCTCGAGATCCTCCGGAAGTGCTGGAGCGAGGAGTTCTTCAGCCACGAGGGGCCGAGCTACACCTTCCCGGCACCGACCACCCGGTGGAGCCATCCCATGTTTCCGGCCGACCCGCGCTGGCGCGACGGCGAGCGCGTGACCCGGCTGAACGTGGTGCCGCGACCCCTCCAAAAGCCGCACCCGCCGCTCTGGCAGGTGTGCTCGAGCCAGTCGTCGATCGAGTTCGCTGCCACGAACGCCATCGACGTGCTGGTGTGGCAGCCGCCGCCGAAGGCGATCCACCACTTCGGCCAGATGTACGCGCAATATCGCTCCGAGGCCGAAGGGCGGCCGGTCGATCCGAGGAAGCACATCGGCGTGCTGCGGCAGGTCTACGTCGCGCCGACCATGGAGCAGGCGCAGCGCGAAGCGCGCGACAGCGCGTCGTTCGTCTTCCTCTACAACAACCCGTTCCGCGGGCTCGCGATGTTCATGAACCCCGGCGAACAGCCGCAGCCGGGCATGAAGATGGGCTACGACTTCCTCGTCGAGCGGGGCAACGTCCTGGTGGGGCCGCCGGATTACGTGGTGGAACGGCTCAACGAGCTGCGCGAGGTGGGCGGGATGAACTACGTGCTGGCGGACATGGCGCTGCCGTACATGAGTCAGCGCCAGATCCTCGGCAGCATGGAACTGTTTGCGACCAAGGTCATGCCACAGCTCGAGGCCGCCGCCTCGTGACCGGGCGCGGCCAGCGTCCCGGGGCCCGGGGAATCGCGAGGGGCTGATACCGTGCCGCGTAGTTGCCTCATCGACTGGCACTCGCACGTGTGGCTGCCCGAGCACTTCACGACCGCGCAAGCTACCGAGATGCGAGACAAGGTCGGCGCGCTCGACGCGCCACCTGCGGCCCATCGCCGGGCCATGGCCGGCGTGGATCGGTACGTGATCGTCGGGATCCAGTGGGGCGAGCCCCACGGCCCCAACGTCCCGAACGATTTCGTGGCCCGGCAGGTCGCCGAGTCAGCGGGCCGAGCGGTCGGGTTCGCATCGGTGAACCCCCGTCAGGCGGGCGCCCCGGAGGAGTTCGAGCGCGCGATCCGGCGGCTCGGGCTCCGGGGACTCAAGCTGTCGCCGGCCTACCAGGGCTTCGATCCCCGGATGCGCAAGGCCTGGCGGCTCTACGAGCTGGCGAACCAGTGGCGCGTCCCGGTGATGGTCCACGCCGGAGGGGCGTACCCGGCGTCGGCGTCGCTCGAGACGGCGAACCCGGTGCTGCTCGACCCGGTGGCGCGCGCCTTCCCGGACCTGCCGCTCATCGTGGCCCATCTCGGCCAGCCGTGGATGGCCGAGACGGTCATGCTGATGCGAAAGCACCCGAACGTCTTCGCCGACCTGTCCGCTCGCTATCACCGCCCCTGGCAGCTCTACAACGGCCTGATCCTCGCCCTCGAGTACAAGGTCGAAGGGAAGCTCCTGTTCGGGACCGACTTTCCGGTCGCCACCCCGGAGGCGGCGATCGCGCAGTTCCGCGGGTTGAACCGGATGGTCGAGGGCACCAACCTGCCACGGATCCCGGAGCAGGTGATCGACGCCGTGCTCTACGAGCGGCCCTTCGAGCTCCTCGGGCTCCCGGCGCCGCCCGGAGGATAACGATCACGCCCCACGCACCTGACGGTCCCGCCCCCGCGCCCATCCTCTGCGACAAACACCACGACGCGCCCTCGGTGTTCCGCCCCGAGAGCCTCTTGCGCGAGGCGCGCCGCCAGAAGGACCTGCCCGAGACCCCCGTCCCGCCGCTCTGCGTCCTCGACCCGGACGGGGACCTCGTGCGGCATCTGCGCGAGCGAGGTGAGGCGCGACCCGATCCCCGCTGGGCCTGCTACCACACCGAGCTCGACCGCTTCGTCGCGGCTGAGGTGGAGTGCGGGATCATCGGGCGGGCCGTTGGCGCGCCGTTCGCGGTCCTGGTCGCGGAGGAGCTCTTCGCCGCGGGCTGCCGCCTCCTGCTCAGCGTCACGTCCGCCGGGCAGCTCGTGCCGGTGCGCCCCCCGCCCTACTTCGTCGTCATCGATCGAGCCCTGCGGGACGAAGGGACGAGCTACCACTACCTGCCGGCTGCCGAGTACGCCGAGGCGGAGCCCGGCCTGGTCACGACTCTGCTCGACGCGGTCGTGGGCGCGGGAATCCCGGCCCTCCGCGGCGGGACGTGGACGACGGACGCCCCGTTCCGGGAGACGGCCGCCGTGATCGCGGCCCGCCGGGCCGCGGGCCTCCTCGCGGTGGAGATGGAGGCCGCGGCGCTCTACGCGTTCGCCCGGGCACGCCGCGTGCCGGTCCTCTGCGTCGCCCACGTGACGAACCAGATGGGCCAGCGCGGCGGCGACTTCGAGAAGGGGGCGGCCGACGGCGCCGAGGCGACGCTCAGGCTCGTCAGCGCGGTGGCCCGCTGGTGGCGCGAGGGCCGGCTCGAGCGCCCGTAACGATCACGGCTCCGGCCATGCCGAGCACCGCACGTCGCCCCCCCGCGAACGAGTCACGCCCGGCGAACGGAGTCAGCGAGACCAACCCGCGTGCTCGGGTCAGAGCCCGTCCCGTCCCCTCGCTCCGAGCCTGAAGCCATGCGGCAGAAGTACCGGTGGACCGTCGGATCGTCGGTGAGCTCGGGATGGAACGTCGCGACGAGCACCGTGCCCTGCCGCGCCAGGACTGGCTCGTCGGCGAGCCGCGCCAGGACCTCCACCCCGGGTCCCACGTGCAGGATCCGCGGCGCCCGGATGAACACCATCTCGATCTCGGCCGGCGGACCGTCCAGGGCGGCAACGGCGCGCGCCTCGAACGACTCGCGCTGCCGTCCGTAGGCATTGCGCCCGACGGAGACGTCGATCAGCCCCAGCGAGAACTGCCGCGGGTTCACGACCTCGCGGGCGAGCACGATGAGGCCGGCACAGGTCCCGAAGACGGGCTTGCACGCCCGGTGAAACACCTCGATCGCCGGCGCGAACGCCCACGCCTCCATCAGCCGGAGCAGGGTCGTGCTCTCGCCGCCCGGGATGATCAGGCCGTCCACGGCCTGGAGCGCCTCCGGCTTCCGCACCTCGACCGGCTCGACGCCGCGGCGGGCGAGGGCCTTCGCGTGGAGAGCAAAGTCGCCCTGGAGCGCGAGGACGCCGATGCGCATGGCGGCCCGCCCCTCACCAGCCGCGGGTCTGCAGGAGTTCCCCCTCCGGCAGCTTCGAGGTCTCGAGCCCGGGCATGGCGTCGCCGAGCTCCTCGCTCACGCGGGCGAGCACCTCGGGATCCTTGTAGTGGGTCGTCGCCTGCACGATGGCCTTGGCCCGCCGCTCGGGATCCGACGACTTGAAGATGCCCGAGCCGACGAAGACCGCTTCGGCCCCGAGTTGCATCATGAGCGCGGCGTCGGCCGGGGTCGCGATGCCGCCGGCGGAGAAGTTGGGGACGGGAAGCCGGCCGTTCTGCGCGACCCAGCGGACGAGCTCGTAGGGCGCCCCGAGCGTCTTCGCCTCCGTCATCAGCTCCTCGGGGCCGAGGGTGGCGAGCCGTCGGATCCCGCTCGTCAATGCGCGCATGTGTCGGACGGCCTCGACGATGTTCCCGGACCCGGCTTCACCTTTGGTGCGGATCATCGCCGCGCCCTCCCCGATCCGACGGAGGGCCTCGCCGAGGTCCCGGGCGCCGCAGACGAACGGGACGCGGAACGCGAACTTGTCGATGTGGAAGTGCTCGTCCGCCGGTGTCAGGACCTCGGACTCGTCGATGAAGTCCACGGCGAGGGCCTCGAGGATCTGGGCCTCGACGAAGTGCCCGATCCGGGCCTTGGCCATGACGGGGATGCTCACGGCTTTCTGGATCTGGCGGATCCTCCCGACGGCCGCCATGCGCGCCACGCCGCCTTCCCGGCGGATGTCGGCCGGGACCCGCTCCAGGGCCATCACGGCAGCGGCACCGGCCTCTTCGGCGATCTTGGCCTGCTCGGCGGTCGTCACGTCCATGATGACGCCGCCCTTCAGCATCTCGGCCAGGCCGATGTGCTTCCGATCGGCGATCCGCAGTCCGCCCGATTCGCTCACGCGGGGCTCCTTTCGTGGGTTGAGGGTTCACACGACAGGGACGCCGGGGGTGTGGAGCCCCCGGTCCCGCGCCGGCCGCTTCTGCTGGGCCTTGATCGCGTCGGCCAGCCGGCGGACGCCCTCGTCGATCCGGCTCGCCGGCACCGCGGAGAACGAGAGCCGCAGCGTGTGCTCGCCGCCCCCGTCGACGAAGAAAACGGCTCCCGGCGTGCAGGCCACGCCGCGCTCGACGGCGCGCGGCAGCAGCGACGCCGCGT
>CAZDYT010000084.1:0-10743 GCA_964509395.1 uncultured bacterium | reverse complement strand
CGGCGGTGTATCCCCGCCGCTGCGGGCGCCGTGGGCGCCCGTTCGCCGCGTCACCCACCCTCCCCTGCGTGCATTCGTGAATGATGCGCGCTAGCTGGGTCACTCGGAGGGGGGCGCTCCGCCCCCCTTCCGGACCTCCCCCGAGGAGGGGTGGCGCCGGCCGGACTCCCGCGAAGCGGGTGGGCGCCCGGAGCGGAACACCTTGAGGCGTTGCGGTCGTTCTTTCGCGAGTGGCGTGATTTCTCCGACAGGCCCCTAGCCCGCATCATCCGAGAGCAAGCAGCCCGGGGATTCGGTGCCCGCGTTAGGAGGGGCTCGCCTCCTGCGCGCCCGGCGCCGCGAGGATGTGGGAGGCGTGGTGGTGGACCACGAGCCACTCCGTTCCGTGGCGCTCGAAGAGATTCGTCGCCAGGATCGCGGTCACCGAGAGATTCCCGCGGGTCTCGGAAAGGATGTTCTCCGTGCACAGGACCCACGCGAAATCGCCGCGCACCTCGATCCGGACGTCAGTCAGCGTGAAACGCATCTCCCGCGTGTTCCGGAAGATCGCGTCCCAGGAATCTCGAACTACCTCCCAGCCGGTGAGACTCGGCCAGCCCGGGTGGATGCAGGCCACACGATCCTCGTGGAGCCAGAGCGGCTCCATCTCGGCCAGGCTCAGGCTCTCGAAAGCCCGATAGAAGCGTTCGTTGGCCGCGCGGACCGCCTCGACGTCCTCAACCATTGCCGTCGTCTGCGGACGTGACGATCACGCGCCCGTCGGCGACGCGCACCGCGAGCGGATAGAGCGAGCCCCCACCGCAGGGCCCGCCCGCGCACCCCCCCGTGTCGGGCGCGTAGAGCGCCCCGTGGGTTGCGCAGATGAGCAGGCGACCGTCGTCCGTGAAGAACTCGTTGGGCCACCAGTCGAGCGGCGTCCCGGCGTGAATGCAGTGGTTGACGTACGCGTAGAATCGGCCCTCGTAGTTGACGACGAAGCCCTCGACGCGACGGCCGCGCCAGAGCAAGGGGAACTTGGCGGACATGCCGGGGGGGATGTCACGGGCCGGAGCCGACCACGCTGTCGGGGCGGTCATAGCTTGAGGCATCCTAGCAAGGCTCATCAGGCGAGACAATCGTTCCCGGCGGCCCGCGAGATGCGCAAGTGGCCGCGGCGGTCCCTCCGCCGCACCCCCCGGGCGGGGTTCGGGCCGTATGGTAGAGTGGACCTCGTGGCGATGCCGGCGCGCGCCGTGGAAGTGCGCAACCTGGAGAAGACGTTCCGGACGGGGTGGCTGCGGCAGCACCGGCAGGCGGCCCTCCGCGGGGTCTCGTTCGAGGTGCCGCCCGGCGCCATCTTCGGCGTTCTGGGACCGAACGGGGCGGGGAAGACCACGCTCCTGTCCATCCTGGCGACCCTCCTCCTGCCCGACCGCGGCGAGGCGCGCGTCTTGGGGCTGGACGTGGTGCGCGAGGCCGATCGCGTGCGCCATCGGATCAACCTGGCTGCCGGGGGCACGTCGTTCCTCTGGAGCCTCTCGGCCCGCGAGGTGCTCGACATCGCGGCGCGGACCTACGGCCTGGGCGGCCGCGACCGCCGCGCGCGCGTGGCGCGCCTCCTCGACCGGTTCGAGCTGGCCGAGTTCGCCGAGACTCCATACAACGAGCTGTCGACGGGCCTCAAACAGCGCCTCGCGCTCGCCAAGGCGTTCGTCAACGATCCGGAGCTCTTGATCCTCGACGAGCCGACGGTCGGCCTCGACCCCGATATCTCGGTCCGCATCCGCGAGGAGATCGCCGCCCTTCGCCGAACGCGGCATGTCACCATCCTCCTCTCGACCCACTACATGCGCGAGGCCGAGCAGCTCTGCGACGAGCTCGTCTTCTTGCGGGAGGGTGCCATTCTGGCGCGCGGGGAGGTCGCGAGCCTCAAGCGGCAGATCTTCAGCGGGGATCGGATCGCGATGAGCGTGGAGGGGGAGTGGGACGGCCTCGCGCGGCTTCCGGGCGTGCTCGCGTGTCAGGGCCAAGGGAGCCGTGTCGAGTGCCTGGTCGACGACGCGCGGAAGCGGCTGCCGGAGGTCCTCCGCTGCCTGATCGAGCAGGGAGCTTCGGTCAGCGACGTGAACGTCGCCGAGCCGAATCTGGAGTCGGTCTTCATCGAGCTGGCCCGGTGACCGGCCCGGGCCGATACCCGTCGCCCCGGGGGGCCGCAGGCGCGGACGCCACTCGAGCTGGCCCGGTGAGTGTGCTCTCCGGCGAGCTGACGAAGACGTCGGCGTTCTTTCTCAAGAGCTGGCGGATGACGCGCCGGAACGCGATGACCGTCTTCGAGGTCGCCTTCTGGCCGGTCGTGGGTCTGCTCTCGGTCGGGCTGCTGACCGCCTTTCTCAGGCTCGGCGCCGACGCCACGGTCTTCGTCCTGATCGGCACGCTCGCGTTCTCCGTCGTCCACGTCTGTCAGCTCGACGTCGCCTACGCGGTGTTGTTCGACATGTGGGCGAAGAGCGTCAAGCATCAGTTCCTGGCCCCCGTCCGGCCGTGGCAGATCGCGCTCGGCGCCTGGCTGATGGGCGTCCTGCGCGGCCTCGTCGTGTTTGGCTTGCTGAGCATCGTGGCCCGCTGGGCGTTCGGCGTGACGTTCCTGGGCCCGGGAGTGGCGGCCGTGTCGGCCTTCCTCCTCGGCCTCCTGGTCTCAGCCGCGGGGGTGGGCCTGCTGGTGTCGGCGCTCCTTCTGCTCTTCGGGGTCCATGCCGAGGTCACCGCGTGGTCGGGGGTGAGTCTCGTCCTCCTCCTCTGCGGGATCTACTATCCCGTGTCGATGCTGCCGGCGCCGCTCGCGGCCGTCGCCGCGGCGCTGCCGTTGACCTACTTTCTGGAGGCCTTCCGGGCGCATTACGGGTTCGCGCCGGCCTTCGACACCCCCCTGATGCGGGGGTTTGCCCTCGCACTCGCCTACCTCGTCGCCGGCTACCTGGCCTTCAGTCGGGCTATCACCCGAGCCCGGCAGACCGGGGCGCTGCTGAGGCTGTCGGAGTGAGCCCACGGTTCGGGCGGAGTCCCGCCCGAGGGCGATTGCTCAATTTCTTGACACCACGCGAACGCGGCGCCTAGAGTTTGAGCACTGCACAGTCAGCCGGAGCCGCTCCAGACGCGGGGGAACCACTTGACTTGATGGGTTGGCACTACTTTGGCATGCACCCTGACGAGGACGGGCGCTGAACGTGGACGGGGCTTGCTGGCGGCTGTTCTGCAGGTGGGCGGATCGGGCGCGGGTTCGGAAGGTCCCGCTGGCCGGCCTGACCCCCTTGGCGGTGAGTCCCCTCACTGCCAAGGCGTGCCTCGACCCCGTCGGCCTCGCCGACCCGGCCCGCTTCTACGCTGCACCGGCGACGATCCGCCCGGACGTGTGGGAGACGATCGACGAGGCGGATGGCGTCGAAGTCGAAGCCCTGGCTTTCCAGAGCCCGGTTCCCTTCGGGATTCCCGCGAACGATCGGGTGAGGGCGTGGTTCTACCGCCCGGCCCGCCGCCGGCCGCGTTTCAACCTCCTCGTCCTTCACGGGATCTGGCGCCAGGATCAGCAGTTCGAGGATCGCCTCTGCCGCGACCTGGCGCGGCACGGCGTGAGCTGCGCCCTGCTGGCGCTCCCGTTCCACTGGGAGCGCGCGATTGCCGGGGCGCCGAGCGGCGCCTACTTCCTCTCCAGCGACCCTCTCTGGACGTCCGCGGCGTTCCGGCAGGCGATCGTGGACGCGCGCGCGCTCCTGGCCGTCCTTCGCGGCCGTGGCGTGCCGGTCGGCGTGATCGGGTTCAGCCTCGGCGGGATCATCGCCCACGTCCTCATGGCGGCGGAGCCCGTGGACCTCGGCATCTCCGCTCTCGCCGGCGGGAACACGGCCGGCATCGTCTGGGAGAGCATTCTCACGCGCGCGTACCGCCGGGCGATGGAGGCGCGGGGGATCACGTTCGAGCAGTTGGCGGCCCTCTGGGCGACCGGGAACCCGACGCTCTACGCGCCGCGGGCGCGCGCGCCGCGCATGCTCATGCTGAACGCCCGCTACGACCTCCTCATCCCGCGTCGGTTCACCGAGGAGCTGTGGCACGCTCTGGGGGAGCCACCGCTCCACTGGCTCCCGGCCGGACACGTCACCGCGTTTTTCCTCCGGCGGACGATCGTGACCGAGATCCTGAGCGCCATGGGCCTCCCGCGGCCGGCCGAGGCGCCGCGACGGCTCCACCTGCCCTTCGCCACGACGCCCCGCGAAGCGCGGGGGGCGGCCTGACGCTGCGCGTCGGCCGCCGCGCCCGGGTGACGCTCAACCGGGGGGCGCGGAGCGTGCTCGCCTTGAGTTTCGTCCTGGTCAGCCTGGCCGCGCCGGCGGCCGAGCGCGTGCTGCGCTATTCGGGGAAGGTCGAGCGGGTAGACCTCGCCGAAGGCCTCGTGGTCGTGGACGAGCTGGCGGCGAAAGGGGAGCGCCGCCGGCACGAGTTCTACGTCAGCCCCGAGACGCCGATCGTCAGCGCCGAGCGGCTCCGGCCGTGGCAGATGCGCGGTCCCCGCGCGTACGAGGAGGTCCCGGTCTCGCTCGCCGACCTGCTGACCGGGGATTTCGTCGTCGTGGAGTCGTTGGAGGAGGGAGGACGCACCGTCGCGCTACGCATCACCATCGTCGAAAACGCCCGAGGACCCCGGCAGATCCCGTAGGCGTTACAGCGTCTCCGTGAACCTCGCGATCTCGTCGATCGTCACGCCGGAAACCGCGATGTCCGGCGCATAGACCGCCTCGTCGGCCGCCCAGAGCAGGGTCCCCTTTGCCTGCTTGCTGATCCCCACGATGTTGTTGAGGAACGTGGCGATGTTGTCGTTGATCCGGACCGTGTTGGCCTTGAGCGGGGCGACGGTGCGCCCGTCCCGGATCACGTACGAGTCACCGACCACCGTGCACGTGAAGTCTCCCGCTTTGAGCCCGTTGATCGGGTAGGTGTACCAGATCCGCCCCACGTAGAGCCCGTTCTCGATCCGGCGCACCAGTTCCTCCAGGGCGGTCGTCTCGGCGCCCTCGACGAAGACGTTGGTCGCCGCGATCCCCGGCGGCGTCGTGAAGTGACGCCCGCCGCCGGCGGCGAACCGGAACCCGTTTCGGGAGACGACCCCGCGCGCGGCGTCGGCGGGCTCGACGCCGAGCTTGGCGCGCGCCTCAGGGTCCCGGAGGAGGCGCTGGGCTTCGTACCAGTTGGTGAGGAGCCCGGTCAGGATGCCCCTCGTGATCAGGTCGGTCCGTCCCGTGGGGAGGCCCTCGCAGGTGATCCCCTTGGAGCCCATGAACCCCGGGAGCGCCCCGTGGTCGAAGAGCGAGAGCCTCGGCGAGGCGACCGGCTTCCCCCACCGACCCAGGAAGGGCGTGTTCGCCGCGTAGAACGAGGACGCGTGCAGCGCGGGCAGGACGATGTTGTCGAGGAGGTCGGCGACCGGCTGGGGGCCGAAGATCACCGTGTACGTCCCCGAGGGAACCCGCGCGCCGCCGACGCCGCGGACCGCGCTCTGGGCCGCCTCCCCGCCGGCCTCGTCCGTGAAGTGGTCCAGGCGCGTCCCGGTCGTCCAGCCGGAGCCCTTGGCGCCCGTCTGCTCCACCATCGCCGTCAGCGACGCCGTGATGAGCGTGGACTCGTCGGTCTCGACCGATGGGAAGTGAGTGGACGCCACCGCGATCCGCTCCTGAAGGATCGTCACGTCGCCGCCGAGGATGAGGCCCAGGCGTTGGATGCGTTCCGCGCTGCCGGCGAGCTCGGCGAGGGGCCGCGAGGCCAGGAACGTCCGGAGCGCCCCGGACACGGCCTTCCACCCCGTGTCCACCAGCTCCCCGTCGGTGATCTCGAGGAGACGCGGGTCGTGATAATCCCTCAGCGAGCGCCGCTCCGGCCCCGGCTTCGGCAGCGAGCTGAAGGTCGGGTCGCGGACCGCGCCGGCCTGCGCCTTGGCGAGGGCGCGGCGGACGCCGTCGAGCGTGAGGTCGGAGGGTTCCGAGCCGAAGCCGATCCGTAGCCCGTCGGCCGTCCGGAAGACGGCCTGGATCCCGAGGCCGTAGGATTCGATGGACTTCGGTTCCTCGACGCCGTTGCACGGGATGTGGGAGGTGTAGTTGAGGCGCGCCAGGAGCTGGCCGTTGGCCGCGACAAAGACCTCGCTCTCGGTGACGTCGGGCTGCGCGCTGAGGTAGCCCGACGCCTCCCGGGCCGCTCGGGCGAGCTCAGCGGCGCCGATCATCTTCCGCCGCGGCGCCGAGGCTGAACGGCCAGGGCCCTCGCGGGAGGATCCCCAGGCCGCTCGACGTGGATCGTCGGCTCACCGTACTACTAAGCTCCGGTCAGTCGCGCACGGCTCCGCATCGTGGGGCCGCCGTTACCCAGGCGCTTCGTCTGCATCGGCTGGCCCTTGCCGCAGTTCGGGATCGGGTGGAGGCGGAGGTCGGTGCCGACCGCGTCCACGGCCATCAGGTAGTCCCGGGTGTCCGCCATGATGCCGCCGTCCCGGTAGAGCCGGCCGAGCTCGCCGTTCCGGATCTCGTACACCTTCCGGGCGGAGATCCGGAAGTTCTCACGGCTCTCCGCGATGGACGGGATGCGGTGGCCGACCACGTAGTAGCCGTGGTCCACCTCGCGGAGGATGTCCCGGCCGTCGCGGGTCCCCCGGTCGAACACGGTGTTGGAGATCCGGACGAGCGGGACGAGCGACGCGTCGGCCGCCTTGAAGTGGCCGTTCGGCTCGCCCCCGAAGATGGCCGCCGTCTGGCGGCTGTTCATGAAGCCGCGGAAGATACCGTTCTCGATGTGGACGACGCGCCGCGCGAGCGTCCCCTCGTGGTCGTACTTGTAGTGACCGTAGCCGGGGAGGCTCGGATCGGAGAATGCCGAGACGAGGGGCGAGGCGATCTGCCGGTCCACCTGGGTCTCGCCGAGGCTTCGCAGGAGCCACGAGCGGCCCGCGTACGCGGTCTCCATCTTGAGCGCGCGGTCGAGCTCGGTCGGGTGCCCGATGATCTCGTGGGCGACGAGCGCGCTGAAGTGGGGATCGGTCACCACGACCACCTCGCGATCGCTGCCCGGGAGCAGCGGTGCGCCGGCGAGATCCACGGCTTCCCGGGCCAGGTGGCGGGCGAACGTCCGGAAGTCCGCGAGCTCCATGAGCTCGTCGCGGACCCCATGAAGCAGAATCTCCCAGCCGCGTTGGTGCCCCACGACATCGTAGATCTCGGGGCTCGCCCCGTCCCCGAGGGCGACGACGTAGGCGAGGCCCTGGGTGAGGGCGAAGCTCTGGTCGATCAACGCGCCTTCGGAGGAGCAGAAGAGCTCGCGAGAGAGCTCGGTCTGGGTGACGAGCGAACTGTACTTGAGCTTGGGGTCGAGGGCCGCCACCTCGCGGGCGACGTCCGTCGTGAAGCGCACCATCTCGTCGAGGGGCAGGGCGCGAGGATCGGTGGCGTAGACCGCCGGCACCACGTCCCGCCACGCGCGGACCGGCGCGAGCCGCGTGTCGGTGAGGCTCGCCGCCAGGTCGCCGAGCTTCTCCCGCGCCTTGGCCTTGGCCTCGCCGTTCGCCACGGCGCGGCGGTAGGCCCGCTCGAGCCCCTCGCGGAGGATACGCGCCAGGTGCGCGAGGTCGGCCGCACCCAGCACGCGCCCGACGTAGCCGGGCCCGATCGCCCGGTCGCCCGCCAGGACGCGGATCCCGACGCTCGCGGCGTAGTCGTCGTTCGCGAATTTCGGGGCGCCGTTTTCGGCCACGACGACCTTCCCCTCGGTCACCTCCAGCCGGATCTCCGCGCAGTGCAGGTGAGCGAGGGACCGGGCGTCCCCCGTGCACACGTCGGCGACCATCTCCTTGACGTCGCCGATGAGGTCGGTCGCGATGCGCTGGGCCATTCGCTCTCCATTCTCCGTCAGAGGGGCTCGACCAAGACAGGCTCGCCGGGCTCGACGTCACCCCGCGGCTCTTCGAGGATGATCAGGCAGTTCGCCGCCACCATGGAGGAGAGGATGCCCGAGCCCTGGGGCCCGGTCGTCGCGACCTCCCAGCCCCGCTCCGTGAACGTGAGCACGCCCCGCTTGAACTCGCGCCGGCCGGCCTTCTTCCGCATCGGCTCGGTGGCCACGGCCGTGAAGCGCTGCGGCTCGAGCTCGCGCCGGCCCGCGAGCTTCCAGAGGGCCGGGCGGACGAAGAGCAGGAAGCAGAGCATGGAGGCCACCGGGTTGCCCGGGAGCCCGAAAAAGTGACTCTCACCGATCCGGCCGACCGCGAGTGGGCGGCCCGGCTGCATCGCCACCTGCCAGAAGTCGACCCCGCCGATCTCCGCGAGCACGGCCTTGACGAGATCGTAGACGCCGACCGAGACGCCGCCGGAGGTGATGACGACGTGCGCGCTCTCGGCTGCTTCGAGCAGCCGCGTGCGCAGGACGTCACGCACGTCCGGCACGATGCCGAAGTCGATCGGCGTGCCCCCGACGGCCTCGACGAGACCGGAGAGCGAAAAGCGATTGGCATCGTAGATCTGGCCCGGCTTCCGGGGGAGCCCCGGCTCGACGACCTCGTCGCCGGTGGAGAGGAGCGCCACGCGCGGCCGGTCGTGGACCCAGGCCTCGCGAAAGCCGAGCGAAGCGAGGAGGCCGAGCTCCTGGGGCCGGAGCACGGTGCCGGGCGTGAGCACGACGGCGCCGGCCCGCACGTCCTCGCCGCGCGCCCGGACGTTGGCCCCGCGGGCGACAGCGGCGAGCCGTACGGCTTCCCCTTCGGGCTCGGCCAGCTCCTGGGGGACCACGGTGTCTGCGCCCGCGGGCATGGGCGCTCCCGTCATGATGCGGAGCGTCTCGCCCGGGCGGAGCACCCCCCCATAGGTGGAACCGGCCGGGAGGTCGCTGACGACCCGGAGTCGGGCGGGCCCTCCGGGGACGAGGTCGGCCGCCCGCACGGCATACCCGTCGACCGCGGAGTTATCCGCCGGTGGCACGTCGAAGGGCGCCGGGACGTCGCGCGCGAGGACGCGCCAGAGCGCCTGCGCGACCGGGACCACCTCCGGCGTGGTCGGGCGCACGATCTGGGCAAGGATGTGACCCTGACCCTCGGCCACCGAGATCATGGCATCGGAACGGTATTATACCGTTGCGCTTGCAGGTACCAGCCCCCGCCGGCGTGGGATATAGTGGCGGGCGATGAGCGCATCGGGCGGGCATCTCGGCGTCGGGCCAACCCCGTGGGAGGCGGCGTCCCCGCAGACTCAAGAGTCGCGGCCGCCGGCGGGGAGCGAGGCCGTGGGCTCTGAGGCGCGCGACGCGATGCTGCGCCCTGCCGGGTTCTGGCGGCGCGTCATCGCCGTCCTGGTGGACCTGGGCGTCGTGTGGCTCCTGCTCTCGATCGGGGCGCTGGTGGCGGCCCCGCTCGGGCGGTACGAGCTGGTCGCGCGCGCCTTCCATCGGGCGTACGTCCTCGTGATCCCCGCCGCCTACGTCGTCCTCATGCACGGGACCGGCGGGCAGACGCTCGGGAAGGTGCTCGCGGGCGTACGCGTCGTCACCGTGGCGGGGGAGCCGGTGGGCTATCCCCGGGCACTCGCGCGGTACCTCGCGTGGTTTCTGTCGGCCCTCCCGGGGATGCTCGGCCATTTGATGGTGGCGGTGCGGCGCGACAAGCGGGCGCTCCACGATCTCGTCGCGGGCACGCGCGTCGTCCGCGTGCGATGAAGGCCCGGGGTCGCGCGCGCTCTGCTATCATAGGACCGCCATGAGCGCCCAAATCCTGCGCGAAGCCTGGCAGCGACTCGCCGTCGGCGAGCGCCTGGCACTCGCCACGGTCGTGGAGACCCGCGGCTCGACGCCCCAGAAGGTGGGCGCCCGCGTGCTCGTGCGCGGCGACGGCGGCTCGCTGGGCACCCTCGGGGGCGGGGCTGTCGAGGCGGAGGCGATCCGCGAGGCGGAGCAACGGCTCGCCTGGCGGGAGCCCGTGCTGCGCGAGTATGCGCTTTCCGCGGCGACGGACGAGTGGGGACTGGCCTGCGGCGGCACGATGGTGGTGTTCATCGAGCCGCTCGAGGGGAGCGCCCTCGGCTGGCTTCGGGCAGTGACGGACGCTGCCGCGGGGAGAGAGGCCCTCGCCCTGGTCACGCTCCTCGAGGGTCCGGAGGCCGGGGTCAGGCTCCTCGTGCGAGAAGACGGGACGACGGGCAGCCTCGAGGACTCCACCCTCGAGCGCGACGCGCTGGAGCTGGGGCGTCGCGTCCTGTCGCGCGAGGGGACAGAGCTGGCGTTGGTCGCCGGGCGGCACGTGTACGCCGAGGCGTTCGGGCCCGCGCCGGCCCTCCTCATCGTCGGGGCGGGGCATGTCGGGAAGGCCCTGGCCGCCCTCGGGAAGTTCCTGGGCCTCCGCGTCACGGTGATCGACGACCGTCCCGAGTACGCCACGCGCGAGCGCTTCCCCGAGGCAGACGACGTGCTCGTGGCACCCGTCGGCGAGGCGCTCAAGGGGTTCCCCGTGACCGCGCGGACCGCCATCGTCGTAGCCATGCGGAACCAGGATCTCGACTACGAAGCGGCGGCGGCGGCGCTCCGGACGGAGGCCCCCTACGTCGGCCTCATCGGGTCACGCCGGAAGGCGATCCTCGTCGCCGAGCGGCTCCTGGCCGACGCGATGCCCGCCGAGCGCGTGCGGGCGCTGCGGAGCCCCATCGGTCTCGACGTCGGCGCGCAGACCCCGGCCGAGATCGCGCTGTCGAT
>CAZDYT010000083.1:0-10743 GCA_964509395.1 uncultured bacterium | reverse complement strand
TTGCCGATGCGGTCGCCAAGGCGATGCCGTGCGCCGTGAAGGTGCGGTTCTGCAGCGCGGGGACCGAGGCGACCCGGTACGCCAGGCGGGCGGGGCGCGCCTTCCGGCGGCGGGACAGGATCCTCAAGTTCGAGGGCGGCTACCACGGCATGAGCGACTACGCCCTCATGAGCCTCTGGCCCGCCAGCCCCGCCCCGTTTCCGGAGCCGGTCGCGGACTCCGCCGGAATTCCCCGGGCTGTGGCCGAGACGATGCTGATCGCGCCGTTCAATGACCTCGAGACGACCGCCGCGATCCTCGAGAAGCACCACGACGAGCTGGCCGGCGTCATCGTCGAGCCCTTCCAGCGGGTCCTGCCGCCGAGGCCGGGGTTCCTGCAGGGGCTCCGGGAGGCTACCGCGCCGTACGGGATCCCGCTGATCTTCGACGAGGTGGTGACCTCGTTCCGCTTCGCGTACGGCGGCGCCCAGGAGTTCTACGGCGTGACGCCGGACCTCTGCTCGCTCGGCAAGGCCGTCGGCGGGGGTTTTCCGTTGACCGCGGTCGCCGGCCGCGAGGAGATCATGGTCCACTTCGACGCCTCCCGCGTGGGGCGCGAGCGCTTTCTCCCTCAGATCGGCACGCTGAGCGGGAACCCCATCGCGACCGTGGCCGGGCTGGCGACGGTCCGGATCCTGAAGCGCCCGGGGACCTACGAACGGATGCACGCGATCGGGAACCAGCTCAAGCAGGCGCTCCAGCGGATCTGCGACGAGGCGCGGGTCCCCGCGCGGGTGGTGGGGGAGGGGGTGTTGTTCGACGTCTTCTTCACCGGGGAGGAGATCAGCGACTACCGGTCGACGCTCCGGGCCGACAAGGAGAAGCTGGCGCGCTTCGTGCGGCTGCTGCGGGAGCGCGGGGTGTTCCGCGGGTCCAGCAAGTTCTATCTGTCGATCATGCACGACCAGCGGGACGTGGACGACACGATCCGAGCCTTCGAGTCGGCCATCGACGCGCTCCGGAGCTGAAGGCTCCGCCGGCCGCCTGATCCGGCCCGGGTCCAGTTCGCCCTTGTCACCCGGTTGTATTGATGCTACTAGGGTCCTTGAACCACCAAACTCGTGCCGAATGAGTCAAGGTTCATCGCCCAATCGCCACGGCGCTAGTTCTGGACACGATTGCGGCGGAGCACGGCCGGGCGTGCCCACGGGCCTCCTTCCGCTCCGCCACGGGGTCGAAACGCGATGCTGCAGTTCGTCCCGAGGTGAACCGGTCCTGATCGGACATGAGTGACGGCCCAGAGGCCGTATCCCCCCACGATCTGCTGCCGCTCTACTATCGCGTGGAGCGCGCCATCCAGCAGCGGATCCTCGAGGGCGAGCTTCAGCCGGGCTCCCGTCTCCCCTCCGAGGTCGCACTGGCCCGGTCGTTCGGGGTAAGGCGGCTCACCATCCGCGAGCCGCTCAGCCTGCCACCACCCGCGGGGAGGCGCACGACGTGACGGACTTCATCCAGCTCTTCGTAGGCGGCATCTCGATCGGCTCGATCTACGCCATGACCGCCATCGGCTTCGTCTTGCTGTGGCAGACGTCGAACACGATCAACTTCGCGCAGGGGGAGTTCGTCGTGCTGCCCGCGTTCACGATGGTGCTGTTCCGCACCGTGTTTCATCTGCCCTTCGCTGCCGCCCTGCTCGCGACCGTCCTGGTGTCCACGCTGCTGCTGGGCTTCCTCGTCAAGGAGGTCCTGGTGGCGCGGCTGCTCAAGATGGGCGTGCTCCCGCTCGTCATCGCCACCATCGGGCTCAGCATGCTCATCCGGTACTCGCTCCAGCAGTTCTGGACTCCGCTGGCCCTGCCCTTCCCGCCGGTCTTCTCGCGGGACCCGATCCGGCTCGGGACGATCGTCCTGTCGCGGGAGGAGCCGATGAACGTGCTGTTCGCGGGGGTGGTGATCGGCGCCCTCCACTTGTTCATCACCCGCACGAAGCTCGGCCGGGCCATGCAGGCGGTCGCTCAGAACCGGACGCTGGCCTCGGTGCTCGGCATCAACGTATCGCACCTGGTGACCGTGACCTTCGTGCTCAACGCCGCGCTCACGGCCGTGGCCGCGATCCTGATCTCGCCCGTCTACCTCGTAAAGTACGACATCGGGATCGGCCTCGGGCTCAAGGCCTTCTACGCGGCCATCATCGGCGGCTTCAACCAGATCCGGGGGGCCCTGCTGGGGGGGTTGCTCGTCGGGGTCGTGGAGACGTTCGCAGCCGCCTACATCTCGAGCCAGTTCCGGGATGCCTTCGCCCTGATCATCCTCATGGCGGTCTTGGTGCTCAAGCCGGAGGGCATCTGGGGCGTGAAGGAGGAATGGTGATAGCGGCGATCGGCCGGCGGGCCGTCCGGGGTCTCGGGGTTGCGGCGGCAGTGGCGCTCTGCGCGCTCCTGCCCCTGGCCCTCGAGCAGTACAAGCTGTACGTCCTGAGCCTCACGCTCGTGTACCTGATCCTGGCCATCGGCCTCAACCTCACCTTGGGCTACGCGGGCCAGATCTCGCTGGCTCACGCGGCCTTCATGGCCTTCGGGTCGTACGCCGTGGCGATCCTGGGGCAGCACGGGGTGCCCTTCGAGCTGGGCCTCCTCGCCGGTGTGGCGGTGGCGTTCGTGTGGGGCCTGGTGCTCGGCTTCCCCGCGTTGAAGGTCAAGCACCACTACCTCGCCATGGTCACGCTCGGCTTCAACATCATCGTCTTCCTGGTGCTCCGGAACTGGGAGTGGCTGACCGGTGGGTCCTTCGGCATCTCCGGGATCGCCCGACCGGCGTGGGGGCCGATCAGCTTCAAGTCCGACCGCGCCTACTACCTCTACATCCTGGGCTGGGCGGCCGTGGTGGTGGCCTCCGCATACTGGATCCTGACCTCCCGGTGGGGGCGGGCCTTCCGGGCGATCCGGGAGAACGAGATGCGAGCCGAGGTGGTCGGGGTGAGCCTCCGGAGCTACAAGCTGATGGCCTTTGCCATCGGGGCTGCCTACGCCGGGGTGGGCGGGGCACTCTTCGCGCCGCTGCTCGCCTACATCGACCCCGGGGCCTACACCCTCGACCGGTCGATCCAGTTCCTGATGATGGTCGTCATGGGCGGGCTCGGACGCTTCGGGGGGCCGTTCATCGGAGCGGCCGTGGTGACGATCCTGCCCGAGGTGCTGCGGGGGTCCGAGGGCCTGTACCTGATCATCTACGCGCTCGCCGTCATCCTGATGACGCTCTTCATGCCGAAGGGGCTCGTCGGCCTGTGGGATTGGACGGTCGCCGTGCTCGGTCGCGGCCGGCGCGTGCCGGCCTCGCTGGCCGCGCCCCCGGGCGCGCCCGGGCCGCCCTGAGAGGGGAGGCCCGAGGATGCCACTGCTCGAGATCCGGGACCTGACCAAGCACTTTTTTCGCCTCTCTGCGCTGAGCATGGTGACCCTCGGCGTCGAGTCCGGTGAGATCCTCGGGATCATCGGGCCCAACGGGTCGGGGAAGACGACGCTCTTCAACTGCGTCACGGGAGTGCTCCGCCCCTCGGGCGGCCAGGTGCGGTTCAAGGGCGAGGAGATCACGGGCTTCAGCGCCGACGCGGTGTACCGGCGCGGCATCGCCCGGACGTTCCAGCTCATTCAGATCTTCCCCGAGATGACGGTGCTCGAGAACATGCTGATGGCGGCGCAAGAACGCCAGGGGACGCTCGTGGGACGCCTGCTCCGTCGCGACGAGGCCCAGGAGACGGATCGCGCGATGCGGCTGCTCGAATTCCTCGGGATCGTCTCCCTGAAGCAGCACCTCGCCTCGGAGCTTTCCTACGGGCAGCAGAAGCTCCTCGACTTCGGCATGGCGCTCATGCCCGAGCCCGAGCTGATTCTCCTCGACGAGCCGCTGGCGGGCGTGAATCCCACGATGATCAAGAACCTGGTGGATCGCATCCTCGAGCTGAACGGCCAGGGGTACACGTTTGTCGTCATCGAGCACAACATGGAAGTGGTCATGTCGCTCTGCCGGCGCATCGTCGTCCTGAGCCAGGGCGAGCGCATCGCGGAGGGCACCCCGGCCGAGGTAGCCGGCAATCCGCTGGTGCTCGACGCGTACTTCGGGAGGTGACCGGTGGCGTTGCTCGAGGTGCGGGGGATCCATGCCGGCTACGGGAAGATGGAGATCCTTCAAGGCGTCTCCCTGCGGGTCGAGGCCGGGCAGGTGGTCTCGATCATCGGGCCCAACGGGGCGGGCAAGTCCACGGTCTTCAAGACGCTCTTCGGGCTCCTGCCGGCCCGGCAGGGCCAGGTCTTCTTCGCCGGCGAGGACGTCACGAACCGGCCGCCGGCCGAGCTGCTGCGCCGCGGGATGGCGTACGTCCCCCAGGGGCGTAACGTGTTTCCGCTGATGACGGTGGAAGAGAACCTGCGGCTCGGGGCGTACATCCGGCCACGCTCGGCCGAGCTCGATCGCGAGGTCGAGCGCGTGTACGAGACGTTCCCGATGCTCTACGAGGCCCGCCGCAAGCGGGCCGCCGACCTCTCGGGCGGACAGCAGCAGATGCTCGAGATGGGGCGAGCCCTGCTCCTCAGGCCGCGGCTGATGCTGCTCGACGAGCCGACGCTGGGGCTGGCCCCCCTCGTCTTCAGGGAGATCTTCCGGATCATCGAGGACCTCCGACGGCTCGGCCAGACGATCCTCATGGTCGAGCAGAACGCCGCCAAGGCCCTCGAGATCTCCGACTACGCCTACGTGCTCGAGGTGGGGCAGAACCGATACGAAGGCTCCGGCGCGGAGATCCGGAGCGACGAGCGAGTCCGGCGGCTGTACCTCGGACGCTGACGGGTGCGCCGACGTCGAGCGAACGCGCGCGAGCGGATTTGCTCGTCGGGCGGTGCGCCTGTTCGGACGCCGCCGCCGCGCGAAGAGCCGAGGGGGGTGTCCCAGTTGGGAGTAGACGCCCGGCAGGTTCGGGAGGGCGCTTTTCCGGTGGGCTGGTCACGATTCGACGCCTGGCATGAACGTGACCGGGTCGTTCGGCACCAGTCCGCCATAAGCCGTTGAGTTGCTTGACCTCCAACATTGGCAACCAATGTGCAAAGGAACGCAGCGGTCTCGGTGTAGAGGGAAGGAGGAGCAAGGGGTGGCCGCACCGATCGCGACGGAGCTCGTCCCGTGGGCGCAGATCAGCCTGCGCACCGCGTGTGAATCGGCTCGGCTCGACACCATGCTCAGCGGGCTGGGGGCCACGACGGTCTGGTGCTTTGGGTGCCAGCGGGAGCGCCCGGCAAGTCGTGGGCCTCTCTGCCGCGAGTGCTGGCGGCAGTTGCCCGAGGCGGCGCGCGCGGCCCTCTCGCGACCGGACGAGCAGGCCCTGCGGCGCTACCGCCAGCTCCTCGCCGCCCTCCGCGCCAAGACGCCGCTGGCGCAGATTTCCATCGCCTGAGCACCGACGGCGCGTCCACGCTCTTTTCGCCCCGCTGACTCAGACTCCTCCCTGACGATCCCGGCACGCTCAGCGCGGCGGCCATCGCTCGAGGCCGACATCGCCCCGCGCGTGACCCGTTACCGCGGTATCCCCGCCGCCCCGTCGCCGGCGTCGCGTGCCGACGCCGCCGCCGCGCCGTGGGCTGGGCACGCAACCCTCTCCCATTTGGGAGCGAAGGAATGTGCGGGGCCAGCTGGCTCGACGCGGTAATCTTGGAACAGGCTGTCGACACTGCGGGCCGCCCAGCCGAGTCATTGAGCGGCCCGCGGGAGAGCGGGACAGGTCGGGAAGGAGTGGACGCCGATGGATCCTCGGATCTCGATCGGGGCGGTGGTGCTTGCCGTGGCCGTCGTGTGGGGTGCCCCTTCCGTGACGTGGGCTGCCGACGAGACGGCCGATCTCGAAGCGCATGCCAAGACGCTCAACGCCGCGGCGAAAACGCGGGAGGGGGACCAGCGCGTGGCCGAGCGCCTCTCACGGGAGCTTGGCGTTCCCGTCTCGACCCTTCGCGCACAGCGGCAGCAGTGGAAGGTCGGCTGGGGTGAGCTGTCGATCGCGTACCGGCTGTCACAAGTGACGGGCAGCCCCGTGAAAACCCTGGTGAGTCAGCACCAGAGCGGGATGGGGTGGGGCCAGATCGCCAAGGCGCAGAACGTGAGGCTCGGCGCCGTCGTGTCTGAGGCGGTGAGGTCGACTCGGGCCGTGGAGAAGGCAGAAAAGGCCGCCAAAGGAGAAGCCGCAAAGGGGGAGAAAGCTGAGAAGGCTGGGAAGGCTGAGAAAGCTGAGAAGGCTGAGAAAGGCAAGGGGGCGGAGGTCGCCGCGGACCAGACTGGCGGCGGCCGCGGCAGCAGCGGAGCCAGCTCAGGCGGCGGTCACGAGAGCGGAAGCGAAAGTGGGTCAGCCGGCGGCGGGGCCGGCGGAGGCCACGGCGGGGGTGGCGGCGCAGCAGGCGGCGGCGGGGCCGGTGGAGGGCATGGCGGCGGTGGCAGCGGCGGCAAGAAGTAAGTAGGCCAGAGAGGCTGCCAGGCGCCCCGTGGCTGTTCTACATTGGCGGCATGACGTCCACGCCGACGATGATGCTCGAGGCGGAGACTGACGCGTCGGTCGGTTGAACCGCCAAGATGGAGACGCCCGCCCCTGGCTTGAGCAGTCCACGGTCCCCGGGGACGATTCTCACGATGGGAGTGTCGGGCGGCACCAGGATCCTGGCCTCGCCTCCTTTGTATTTCAGGACCAAGAGACGCCCCTCGACCTGCTGAACGACCTCCTCGACATTGGCGTTGGTCATTGTGGTGTCGGGGCGCTCCCATGGCCGATGGCCTTCCCCGGTCCCGCGCATCGCTTCGGGGAAGATATGGACTTCCAGGGCGCGGAAGGTCCCGTCTGCCTGCCGCCGGGCCGCGGTTCCCACGAAGGTTTCCGGGGTGATGTCGGAGAGCTGCGCTGCCATCAACCCGGTGACCCTGAGGGGCTCGGTCAGCGTGACTCGAACCTCGCCTTGGGCGGTGGCCACCACCAGCCGATCGCCGGCGAGGGCCGTGATCCGGCCACGGATCCGTAGCCGTTCTCCTGCCGACGTCGCCGGGGCCTGAGCGAGCTGCTGCCTCAGGCCGGGCGCGCCGGCCCGGCTTGGCAGCGCTGAGGCAAAGCCGGCGAACGCCGAGGCGATGCCGACGACCAGGAGCCAGTGCGAGATGGCGCGCCGAGCACTCATGGGATCTCCACCTGTGCGCCTAGCCATGCAATCGCAAGAGCCCAGGGTTCACGTCGGCGAGCCCGTGCCGAGATGAGGAAGAGGGCCGGCGGGGTGACCCTCATGGCAACGTCCCCGGCCCGTCGCGGTCGTGGATCGGACTCGCTCTGACGACAGTGTAACAGCAAAAAGCGGCTTGACCGTCCCTCGGGAGTCGGCGTAGAGTCCGGTCGACAAGGCCCTCGGCCTTACGATTCCTCGGGTCTGTGCTGCTGCAGGCGGGCGAGGCAATTCAATGAACGCAGTCGGCCTCATCGTCACCTTCACGTTCGCGACCAGCGTCGCGACCCTCGAGTTACCCGCGGTCGCCGAGGCACAACCAGCGGGCAAGGTGGACCGGGTCGGGTATCTTTGCCCGTGGCTCTGTCCCACCCTTCCCGAGGAGCGCCCCTCCCTGCCGTTTTGGCAGAAGC
This sequence comes from uncultured bacterium, assembly GCA_964509395.1. GTDB lineage: Bacteria > Methylomirabilota > Methylomirabilia > Rokubacteriales > DASRDR01 > CAZDYT01. The sequence continues at coordinate 3,113 of CAZDYT010000083.1, read as the reverse complement.
ACCCGGACAACCTCATGGCCGACGAGGCGTTCCGCCTGGGTCTGCGCGAGCTGGGCTACGGGGAAGGCCAGAACCTGGTCATCGAGTGGCGAGCGGCCCGCGGACAGTACGATCGGCTTCCCGGCCTCGCGGACGAACTGGTCCGCCTCAAGGTCGACGTGCTCGTCACGGTGGGCGCGCCGTGGCTCCGTGATTTCGTGCAACGCAACCGAAGCCTCCCGATTGTCCTCGCGCAAGCGGCCGATCCCGTGATGGGCGGGCTCGTCGCCAGCCTCAGTCGGCCCGGCGGGACGATCACGGGGTTGAGCCTTCCTTCGCACGAGCTGGAGGGCAAGCAGCTGGAGTTGCTCAAGGAGGCCGTTCCGGGGCTGTCCCGCGTGGCCATTCTGTACAACCCGGAGAGCCCGGCGAGCACACTCCATCTACGGGAGACCGAGGCCGTGGCCCGAGCCCTGCGCGTGGAAGTTCAGTTCGTTCCCTTTCGAGGCCCCGGGGACTTCGCGAGAGCATTTTCGGCCATGCGTCAGGGCCGGGCCGGCGCGCTCCTCATGAGCGCGGAACCCGTGATCCTGACGCATCAAGTGCGGCTCCTGGAGCTCGCCCGCAAGGGCCGGCTCCCAACGATCTCAGACTTCAGAGACCTGGCGGAGCTGGGCGGCCTGATGAGCTACGGGCCGAACACGAACGACATGTTCCGCCGCGCCGCGTCCTTCGTGGACAAGATCCTCAAAGGGGCGAAGCCCGGCGACCTCCCCATGGAACAGCCGATGCGGTTCGAAATGATGATCAACCTCGCGACCGCGAAGGCGATCGGACTCAAGATTCCCCCCTCCATCCTGATGCGGGCGGACCACGTGATCCAGTGAGCGCCACCGGCGATGCGACCATGGGCCGCGGTCGCGATCACCCTCGCCTTCGGCCCCCCGATGCAACGACGAGAGAGAGGAGGCACGACCATGCGGAAACACCTGGCTGTCGGGCTCGTGGCTGGTTTGGCGATCGGGCTGGCTCTCCTCTCGGCCATGGCCGCCGACAAGGGCGAGCCCGAGCTGCGCGCCCGTGTCCTGAAGATCGTCCAGGCCTGGGAGAGCATGGACATCGCCAAGATTGACCCGTACTATGCCGCCGATTCCGACCTGACCTTCTTCGACGTCGCGCCCCTCAGGTACGCCAACTGGGCCGAGTACCGAACGGGCGTGCAGAAAGTGTTCTTCGAGCCCAACCGCAGCCTGAAGTTCACGGTGAACGACGACGTGCGCCTGCACCGCCGCGGCCGGCTGGCCTGGGCGACCTTTACCTTCGGCGCCGACGTCGTCAACAAGCAGGGTGCCACCTCGCACCTGGACGGGCGCTGGACGCTGGTTCTCGAGCAGCGCAAGAGTGGCTGGACGGTCGTGCACGAGCACGTGTCGGTCCCGCTCGCCGGCTCGTAGTCGGGAGCGGCGCGGACGCGGCGACGCGCGCTCCGGAGTCCGGCTGCTCGGCTGACGCGCCTGGGACGCCCGCCGGCCGCCTGCTCCCGGCTGATGGCCCTGCGGCGGGTGACCCTCCCGCTGGCGGCGCCCGGCTTGGTGGTGGCCCCCATCTTCGCCTTCCTCGTCTCCTGGAATGAGTTCCTCTTCGCGCTGATCCTCTCCGGCATCCGTTCCAAGACGCTGCCGGTGGTGATCGCGGGCTTCAACACGGACATCGGCCCCCTCTACTCGGACATGAGCGCCGCGGCCACCCTTGTCATGATCCCGAATATCGTCATGACGGTGCTCATCCAGAAGCACGTGGTCCGCGGCCTCACGTTCGGCGCCGTCCAGGGCTAGCGCGAGTCATGCATGGAAGGTACCCGCGGGAGCAGGGGAGGCCGCGCGGGGCCTGCCGCGGCGACCAGCCCCACGGTGCTCGCTCCCGCACGCGCGCGAGGTGGGCACCCCGTGCGACCAGGCAAGGGCACTCCCGCGGCGTGTTGCGGTGCGCTCCGCGCCGTGGGGCGCCCCGTTCGCCGCGTCACTCGCGCGGCCTCCCCCTCGTCTCGCGCGTAGCTTCCTGAATAGGTCGGGCTAGGGCCCCGCGCCGGAGCCCCCGCTCCGCGGGCCAGCCGTTTCGCGTCGCATCGGGGGTAGAATTCAACCATGCCCGCTCCGTTCGCGACCAAGGCGGCCAGGGAAACGCCATGACGTGCGCCGGCTGCGGATTCGAAGCGCCGCCAGACTTCGCGTTCTGCCCCAAGTGCGGACGCAAGCTGCCCATGGCCTGCCCGGCCTGTGGCGCTCCCTCCCCGCCCGACTTCGCCTACTGCCCCCGGTGTGGCGGGCGGCTGGCGGCAGGACCGGCTTCGCCATCGCCGATCCCGTCAGCCGCCCCGCGACCGACCTCCCCGCCCGAGGGGACAAGGGCCGCGACGGGTGAGGCCCGGCCGGAAGTAGGCGAGGGCGCCCAGGCGGACCGACGGCCGGTGACCGTGCTGTTCGCCGATCTCTCGGGCTTCACGGCATTGAGCGAGCGCCTCGACCCCGAGGATGTCCGGAGCCTGCAGAGCGACCTCTTCCACGAAATGGCCGCGGCCATTGACCGCTACGGAGGCTTCGTCGAGAAGTTCGTCGGGGACGCCGTCATGGCGGTGTTCGGCGCGCCCGTCGCGCACGAGGACGATCCCGAGCGGGCTCTCCGCGCGGCCCTTGGCATGTACGAGCGGGTGGAGGCGCTCAATCGCCGCTGGGAGCGCCGTCTCGGCCGACCGCTGGCCCTCCACGTCGGCGTCCATACCGGCCCGGTGGTCGCCGGGAACCTGGGCTCGGTCTCGGGCGCGGCGTACGCCGTCACCGGGGATACGGTCAACACCGCATCCCGGCTCCTGAACAACGCCCAGCCCGGCCAGATCCTGGTCAGCCACGCGACCTACCGCCTCACCCAGCACCTGTTCGCCTTCGAACCGCTCGGGGAGGTGGCCTTGAAGGGGAAGACCGACCCCGTCCCGCTCTACCGGGTGCTGGGCGTGCTGGAGGCGCCTCGATCCGCCCGGGGGCTGGGGGCCCACGGCCTCGTGGCGCCGCTGGTCGGGCGGGACGAGGAGCTGGGCCAGGTGCCCGCGGCCTTCGAGCGCACGCGGCGGGGGCGGGCCC
>CAZDYT010000082.1:3705-10748 GCA_964509395.1 uncultured bacterium | reverse complement strand
GTCTTGCTGCCCCAGGCGTGCTGGTACTCGGGACGGTAGTTCACGAGCAGCAGCAGGCGCGCCGAGCCCAGGCTGTCGACCAGGCCGTCGAGCAACGCCTGGGTCTCGCCGTCGATCCAGTGGAGGTCCTCGACGATCAGGAGGAGGGGTTGCTCGCGTGCTTCCCGCAACACGAGCCGCTTGACGGCGTCGAGCATGCGCTGGCGGCGCTGCCCCGGGTCGAGCGTCTGCCACGCGGCGTCGTCCCCGGGCACGTCGAGCAGCGCGAGCAGCGCCGGCAGCGTCGGCTTCAGGGCGTCGTCCAGGGTGAGCAGCTTGCCCGTCACCTTCTCGCGGATCTCGCGGAGGTCGTCCCGGTCCTGGATCTTGAAGTAGCCCTTGAGGAGGTCGATCACCGGCCAGTAGCTCGTCGCCTTGCCGTACGAGACCGAGGCGCTCTCGAGGACCCGCCAACCCTGCAGGCGATGCGAGTGGGTGAACTCGTAGACGAGACGAGACGCGACTTGCCCACCCCCGCCTCGCCGACGACCGCGGCCACCTGGCCGTGGCCGCCGCCCGCGAGTTGCTGGGCGCGGTGGAGTTGCTCCAGCTCCGGGTCGCGGCCGACGAACCGCGTGAGCCCGCGCCGGGCGGCCGCCTGCAGCTTGGTCCGCGCCGGGCCGGCTCCGGTCACCTCGTAGACCTCGATGGCGTCGGCGAGGCCCTTCACCGGCACCGGGCCGAGCGACTTGACCGCGACGAAGCCTTCCACCAGCTCCAGGGTCGATCGTGTCAGGAGAATGCTCCCCGGGCTGGCGAACTGCTCCATCCGCGCCGCGAGAGACGTCGTCTGGCCGACCGCCGTGTAGTCCATGTGGAGATCGCTGCCGATGGCGCGCACGACGACCTCGCCCGAGTTGAGCCCGACCCGGATCTGCACGTTCACGCCGTGCGTGTGGCGCGCGTCCTCCGCGTAGCGCGTGACCAGCTCCTGCATCCGCAGCGCCGCGTAGCACGCGCGCACCGCGTGGTCCTCATGGGCGACCGGGGCGCCGAAGAGCGCCATGACCCCGTCACCCATCACCTGGTTCACCGTGCCCTCGTACCGGTGGACGGCCTCCATCATCCGCTCGAGGACGGGGTCGAGGATCTTCCGAGCTTCTTCAGGGTCGCGATCGCCAAGCAACTCCATCGAGCCCTTCAGATCGGCGAAGAGCACGGTGACCTGCTTGCGCTCCCCTTCGAGGGCCGCCTTGGAGGTGAGAATGCGCTCGGCGAGGTGCTTCGGCGTGTAGGACTCGGGGGAGCCGAACCGCTGAGTCGGGGGCGGCGCGACGGATAACCCCGTCGGGTGCGCGCACTCGGGGCAGAACTTCGCCGTCGGAGACAGTTGCCGACCGCATTTGGCGCACGCCCGGGCCAGAGGCGCGGCGCATTCCTCGCAGAACTTCGCGCCCGCCTCGTTCTCGTGCTGGCATCGGGAACATTTCATCGGCCGGACCTCCCCTTAGCCCGACCTATTCAGGAAGCTCTGCGCGCAAGACGCGGGGAGGCGCGCTGGGATTGTCGGAGCGGCGGACCGTGCCGAGGATCACGCGCCGCGCAGGCGGACGCGGAGCTGCGCGACCGTGTACTTTCCGGGCGGCTCGCGCACCGCGGCCATTTCCGTGATGAGCGTCAGGAGCAGGCTATTGTACGGCGTCGGCACGTCATGCCGGCGCCCGAGGCGGACGATCTCGCCGTTGAAGTAGTCGGCCTCGACCTCCCCGCGCCGATGGTAGAGGTCCTGCCAGAGCGAGGCGTAGTGCCGGAGCTCCTCGTCGGCGGGCACCTCCGGCCCGGGCTCGGCGCTCCTGAGCTCCCGGATGCGCTCCTCGATCGGCCCCATCCCCGGCGGGCCTTCGTACGGGATCCCGGCGGCCCGGGCCACGCGCACCCCCTCCTCGTAGACGTCGGCCATGAACGCTCGCACCTCCGGGTCGCTCCGGGCCTCCTGGCCCGAGAGCCCGGTGAGCCCCATCGTCGCGTTGTTGAGGTTCACCAGCATCTTGTTCCACTTGGCCGCCCGGACGTTCTCGGTCGTGTAGACGGGGATGTCGGTCTTGGCCAGCGCCGCGGCCACTGCCCGGGCGGCCTCGCTCAGGCCGCTCGGATACGTCCCGACCCCGACCGGACCCTTCCCGGTGTGCACCACCTCGCCGGGGACCAGGCACTTCGCCCCGATCAGCACCATGACGCCGTGGACGTGGGGGAAATAGCGCGCCACCACCTCCTCGTTCCGCACCCCGTTCTGGGCGCAGAAGACCGGGAGCTCGAGCGACGTGGCGCGCCGCAGCTCGTCGGCCGCGGCCTCCGTGTGAAACGACTTCACGGAGAGGATGATCGCGTCGTCCGGGCGGAAGTCGACCTGGCACGCTTGGGACACCGCCGGCACGTTCAGGGTGTGGGTGCCGTGCACGCCCTTGAGCACGAGCCCGTGCCGGTTGATCGCATCCACGTGCGCCGAGAGCTTGTCGATGCAAACGACTTCGAACCCGGCCTTGGCGAGCTGCCCGCCGATGACGCCGCCGATGGCGCCCGCCCCGCACATGACGAAGCGCATCCCAGAGCCTCCCTTCCCCGAGTTCCGGAGGGGGCTGCACCCCCCCTCCGACGGAGAGTATGAACCGCGATTTTCAGGGGCTTGTCAAGCCACGAGGACCAGAACGCCGAGGACGATGAGCGCGACGCCCGTCAGCTGCGGGCAACGACGCTCCGCCAGGACGACCGACCCCGCAACGCGCCGAACACGATCCCGAGCTCCCGCGCGGCGGCGACATGCCTCACGGGGGTGAGAGGCAGGGCCAGCAGCACCAGGAGATAGCCCGCGGCCGGAGAAAGAGGACTCGGTCCCGGCTCTGCTCTCCCGCTGGGGAAGCCTTCGACGTGGTGCTCGGCGACTCGCCGGACATCTCCTACTTCTGGAATAGACCACTTCTGCTACTCGAGCAGGCTGGGGATGGACACTTGCGTTCGTCTTCTGCACCACCACTAAACCTTGACTTTCCGGACCGAAGTCCTGTAGCGTTTCAGGACACTTGGCGGTGTGGCTCGGTCCACAGGGGCTGCTTGCTTGCAAGGGGGGTAGCGTGCCGGACTACTACTTCCACTACACTTCCCGCCAAGCGGCCCAGGGGATCCGTAGCAGCGGTAGAATGGAGGCAGGAGCTAACGGCGTTGTCTACCTCACACTCGACACGTATAGCGAGGGCACCACGGCCACGAACGCCCTGGCAATCGAAGCCAAACCCGTCGAAGTGGTTGGCATGATCCCAGGGTACTTAGTGTCGCCCATGCTACCTGCGACGGTAGTCCTGCCGACCTACGATGCTGTTACCGGTAAGCTGAAGCGCCGTGGAGGAGGCAGCCAGCTTACCGTCCCGGGCCCACTTCCTGCGACAGATGTCCATTGGTTTGGCCTCTCGCCTCCATAATTGACCCTCATGCCGCGCAGCGAGTATTTCATTCCGCTCCCCGAACCCGTTGGCCGGGCGATCAGTGACGCCGTCCGCGCGTTCGCAACGCAGATGGACCTCGAGGCTGAGGTCTGGATTCAGGACCTGCCATTGTGGACGCTGTCGAAGCACGACCCGGCGACTGGGCTCGTGAGGCGGCTGCAGGTTGGCGCATATCGCCTCGATGACACTGACGAGGTGCGGGTGATCCCACAGGTCTTGTGGCTCGACAAGAAGAGCCGTAGCCTTTTTGCCCCCGAGCAGATTGACCCCTCGGCGATCCGAGGTATGAGACTTTGGGAAGTGCGAACGGATGGGTTGCTCGTTCTCCTGAAGGAGGCCTGGAGCGACGTTTCGAGGATGGCTCCCCCTAAAAACTCCGGCGAACTTCGCATCCCAGTCTCACCGCATTACCGCTGGTAGTCGCGACTCGCCTTCCACCGAAGCCGCCGTTCCTCGTCTAGCGAGCCGCAACTCCGGGTCGAGACGTTCCAGCGGATGGACGGTGAGTGCCCAAGACTGGCAAGTCCACCGTCCGCCTTCCATACATGAACCCGCACCGACCGACATAGAGAGGCGGCGGGCGGAGAGCGATCCATGGTGGACGTTGTATCGCGTGATGGGCATAGATTCGGCGCCGCACGTAGAGCCGCTCGGGAACGTGGTGACGGTGCGACACACCGAGTGGGAGCTCAACCCGTCAGCCTGGTTCGCCAGACGCAAAACGCGCGGTCAGTGACGGTGCGCCCAAGGTCGCCGGGATGGTGCCTGGGCATGCGCATGCACTGACCCCGGCAACCGAGCACCTGTTGTGACACCCGGATAGAAGCTGGGCGCACGGCTGGCAGGTCCCCTTCTGTTCGCCGGTCAGTGACGCGAATCAGGATGCCGAGAGCCTAGAACCTGATTGCCTCCAGTTGCCGTCCGAGAGCCAGAAAAGCCGGGTGATCGGTCCCGCCTTCATCACGCAGCGAGCGGCCTTCCAGTTGCTGTGCCACGACGTACATGTTGTTCCGCCGGTCGAGCGCCGGCGTGATGACATGGAAGATTAGGCCCACAATCTCCTGGCCAAACGTGCCCCAGACCTCATAGAAGCGTTCGGCGGCCTCTGTCACCTGCTGTTCAAGGCCGCGACGCCCGGCCTCTTCGCTGTCAAAGCCGAGCAGCTTCTCGCCGCGATTCATCGCCTTGGAAAGCGAGATCGCTACGACGCCTCGCGCGCCTGGCGGTACGCCCTTGAGGTGCTCGAGCAATTGTGAGCGCGCACGATGCAGATTCGCGGGCACGCCGCGCCAAGACAGCGGCCGCTTGCACTCAATCAACAGCAGAGTTCCATCTACTTCGCATCTGAGATCGGGATGCTCACCCAATTCAGGCTTCAGGCCAGCCCCTCGCCAGTTTCTCAGCGAGATTCAGCTCGAAGAGGACGTTCCCGGCCTCGTTCGAGTTCTGGTCCTCCTCGACCGGCATGGCAGGACCGGCGAGTATTCGCCGCAATCGCGTGCGCAGGACGTCTGCCTCACAGGCCGCTAGGAATCCCGCCAGACTGCCGAGTTCGGAGCTTTCGGACAAGGCGATCACGTAGCGATCCTGCTCGCCTCGCAGGGTGCGATCAATCGGCTCGGTGATGACACCGGCGCGCTGCGCCCGGACAATCCGGATCAGGTAGTCCAGCCGCTCTCGATACTCACGGAACCGGCTCGCCTCGACTTCGAGCTGGAGACCGAGGGCTCGCGCGATTTTCAGCGCTTCGTCCAGGTTCTTGAGGAGCTCATCATATGTCTGCCGCAGCATCTACAGGCGCTCCTTGAGCCTCGCCGCCTAGTAACCTCCCGGAGCCATCCGTGTTCAACGTGCCGCCACACGGGGCTCAGGTGGGCCGCGATCCGGATCACCCGCGCCCCGGGGCCTTCGCCGTCCAATTTGAGGAGCACGGCTCGGCCCCGGACGAGCATGAGGTTGAGCCACCCGCGGTAGTGGCCCTTCGGGCCGACCCACCCACCCGCCCGGATCGCTGATCCGCGCTCGGGCCTCGCCGCCCTTGAGGCCCGCCCGCCGCGCGGCCCAGCCTACCGCCCCTTCGCCCCCCGTCAACCCGTCCGGCCGGCTGGGACGGAGAGATCCGTACGATCCTGATCACATTGCCAACACCCATTCTTCAAACCGCTCGCAGCTGTAGTCAATCGCCACGTCGGGGAATGCCCTGGCGTAGTTCTCCCGTAGCCGGTCTTCACCCCTGGAAGCGTTCACGACTACGACCTTCCCCGCCCTTAGCGATTCGAGTGGGAACATATCGGGTACGTGCTTGTCGACCGGAGGAAGCGAGTACCCGACAAAGTAGAAGCATTTTGCGTACGCCAACGTTCTCTTCCCGATCTTCGCCACCTCGCGGAGATACGTCTGCTCCTTCGAAGGCGTCGGGTACACAACCAGCGGTTCAAGGCACACAAACTCGGGTGGAGCTTCTCTCTCCGCCGTTCTCTCTTCGTTCGGGGGCTGACCCTGCCGGCAGGATCCGTTCCCCTCTCCCAGCTGACTGGAGCAGGCACTCGGATCGCTGGCCGCAGCACATAGTCTCCCTCTGGCTGCCTTACCAAGGAGGACGTGGGCGTTGACAACACTTGTAAGCCAACATTCACACCAAGCAGCAGGATCGCCGGGGGACCGCGACCCTCGTCCATTGGGCTCCAATCCGTCCTGAAAAGTATCGAACCGTGCGGATGCAGTAAGGTGATCTTGGATTCTCGGGGCGCTTGTTTCTCATCAGGGACGTAACCCCATATTGCCTCGATGGGAACTCCATAGCCGGTACTGGGAAACCAATGAGGCGACAGATGCATTAGAGCATCATCGATAAGGCAATCGTAATTGAAGGACACAACCACATCTCCTGGTTCAAGAAGTTCAGCCAAGCGTCGGTGATATCTGCAGATCCTTGCAGGATTCGAACGCTCAATCACGATTGCCGCTATCGTCGTGTAGAGTATCGTACTCAAGGATTCCACTACCAGAGCCTTGTCTGATTCGCTAATCTCGGACTCGAAGACTCGCCTATACGCCTCCTCCAACCCGAGATTGTTGTTGGGCCCCGCTTTGTTATTCGAGACTTCTGCCCACGGATCTTCAGCTGAACCACCAAGGAAGCGCACCGCGAAGGAATTGAAGTTCCTGCTGGTGGCGGGAGTCATCAAGTCGCGTATCGGAGGGTGGCAATAGTATCGAATGTGCTCAAAGAACCCGCGCTGTAGAGGCAAGCGATCATCCCCGTTGTCGTAGGCGTACGAGGCTCCCGCCCCCAATACTACACACGTCCGCTGTCCCCGCATGAGGTTGCCCCCTACATGATCGGCGCGGAGCCTGGAGAGCGCCAGCTCGCCAGCTTGCCGTTTAGCAGTCGCTTCCGGAGCCGCTAGTCCGGAGTAGGGGTACCTACAACCCGAGACAGCGGTGGTCGCACTCGTTTGCGCGGTCAGCGCATCGCAGGGCCGTGGATCTCCCCGCCCACCCGCCCGGTTCGGATGCGCTCCTCGATCGGCCCCATCCCCGGCGGGCCTTCGTACGGGATCCCGG
>CAZDYT010000082.1:0-3605 GCA_964509395.1 uncultured bacterium | reverse complement strand
CGGCCCGGGCCACGCGCACCCCCTCCTCGTAGCCCGATCGCGCCCGGGGGCTTCGCTCCCCGGCGATGTCCTCGCCGCCCTCACTCCACCGAGCCGTAGTTCCACTCGATCTGGCGCACCTGCCCGTTCTGGAAGTGGAAGTGCACGGTGTCGGGGTATCCGTCGGAGTAGAGGTACATGAGGTCGGCGCCCTCGGCCTGAGTGGGCTCGCCGAGAACGCGCTCGACGTCCTCACGCGCGCTCCCGATGTCGAGGCCGAGTGGCCACCCGAGTCCCGCGCGCTGGACCCTGACGCGCCGCACGGCCCCCGTGTCGAGCACGTCGATCACCAGGCCCTGGTAGGAGAGGCGACGGGCCGCGCGGAACACGGCCGGGTCCCGGTAGCTCGCCACCGCACCGCGTTCCACGGCCACCGGAGGGCCGAGCGCGCGCTCGACCTGCGGCCCCGTCCGCCCGAACATGGCCCGCGGCGCTCCGATGAAGTCGTCCACGCGCACGATGTCGGTGAGGCCGGAGGCCCAGGCCGATCCGGCCAGGAGCCCGGCGACCGCCACGAGCGCCAGGGGCGCGAGCCCCGGAACTGCACGCGCCCGTCGGGGAAGCGGCCCCCGCGCCGAATCACCGCCCTGGCCGTCCGCACGCGGCTCGCGCCGCCGACGCTCTCCCGCGAGCAGCCAGCGGGCCGCGGCGACGAGCGCCGGCGCCCGCGCGCTCGCGACTGGAGCGACGCCGGGGCGGCCGACGCCCAACCGGTGGAGGCCCACGACGATCGCCTTCGCGAACGGGCTCATCGTGACGGGGAACCGGGCGCCAGTATCCGAAACCCGGCGGGAGACGTCAAGGTGGCGAGAGGGGGGACGGGTAGCGTCCTCGTTTCAGGAGGGCCAAGTCGGCCAAGTCAGTACTGGAGGGAACGCCTTGAGGGCCTCTTTGAAGGCGGTCCAGAGAAACAAGTCCTTCCCCCAACCGGGTCCTATCAGATGCGGACCCGTGATACCTAGTTGCGCCCTGGCCACTTTGGACGCTTCCCGTATGTCCTCTACGAGCTCGAACGTGCCATCGGCTCGCCGGCGGCTGAGGGTGGGCGAGGTGGGTGCTCGGTCGGCGAGAACCCGAGCAGGTATTCGTGGCCGTCGCTCCCCTCGATGAGAATTCCCTTTACCTTTCCCTGTGCCTTCATCGCTGCCCCCTGCGATGCGAGCAGGTCACTCGGTTGCCATACTCGGCCGGCGTGCCCGGCCGACACTTCCACGACTTCCTGCGGACCGCGGTCCGGGCATTCGTCCGGGCTGGGCCGACGGCACCACTCCCCGACCCCTCGAGCCCAGGAGCCCCGGGGCACCGACGCAAATAAACGGCCACGGCCCGGCGTTGTCAAGCGGCGCGGAGCCGAGCCGCCCGGCGCGGCGGCGCGATTATACTGACGTGGCGGCACCGCCGGCGCCCCGCCGGCAGCGTGCCGAACACGCGGCGCAGGAGGGCCGGCGGAGGGGGGCGGAGTCCCCCTCCGACGATGGAGGAGGTGGCGCATGTTCTCACTCGCCGGGAAGTCGTGCGTCGTCACCGGGGCGAGCCGCGGGCTCGGCCGGGAAATCGCGCTCGCGTTCGCCGACCAGGGAGCGGATGTCGTCCTCGCGGCGCGGAGCGTCGGAGACCTGGAACAGCTCTCGACCGAGATCGCGCGGAAGGGGCGGCGCGCCGTCGTCACGCCGACCGACGTCACCGACATCGTCCAGCTACGCGCCCTCGCCGATGCCGCGGCGGCACGCCTGGGGAAGATCGACGTCTGGGTGAACAACGCCGGCGGCGACACCTCCATCGAGGGCGGCTGGGCCGAGTGGCTCGACGTCACCGAAGAGGGCTGGGACCGGATGCTCCGGCTGAACCTCAGGGCCCAGGTCTTCGGGGCGCAGGCCGCGGCGCGAGCGATGCGGCGGCAGGGCACGGGCGGCTCGATCGTCTTTCTCAGCTCGATCGACAGCCTCTACGCGGCCCCCGGGGGTGAGGGAATCTATGGGGCCTGCAAGGCAGCAATCAACAACATCACCCAGACGATGGCGGTCGAGTGGGGACAGTATCGGATCCGCGTGAACGCCATCGCGCCAGCCCTCGTCGAGACGCCGCTGACCGCCCCGTGGCTCCACACCGAGGCGGACCGGAGCCTCCGCGCGGCGTTCTACCCGCTGCGGCGGGTCGGGCAGCCCTCCGACGTGGCGGCGGCCGCGGTGTACTTCGCCTCCGACGAGGCCGCATGGGTCTCCGGCGCGATCCTGCTCGTCTCCGGCGGCGCCGTGATGACGAGCGACCCGTACCGCTACCTGATGCGCGTCAACCGCGGGGAAGCGTAGTTGCCGGCGGCCATGGGCGCGTGGCCTCGCGCCGACGCGCTCGAGCGCCGGCTCGACGCGGAGCGCCGCCTTGACAGCGTTCCGGCTGTCGGCATAGAGTCGGCGCCATACCGACCAGGACCGCCGAGATGAAGCTCGTGAGCCCGGAGCTCCCCGACGACAGCGTGCCGGTCGTCAAGGTCGTCGATCTCCACAAGTCCTTCGGTCACCTCGAGGTGCTCAAGGGCATCTCCTTCGAGGTCCACCGGGGGGACGTCGTGAGCATCATCGGCGCCAGCGGCTCGGGGAAGAGCACGCTCCTCCGCTGCATCAACCACCTCGAGCAGCCGACCTCGGGAGAGGTCTACGTCTCGGGGCGCCCGATGGGCTTCCGGATCGACACGAACGGGCACCGCCGCCCGGATGCCCTCGCCAGCGTCAACAGGCTGCGCATGGACATCGCGATGGTCTTTCAGCAGTTCAACCTCTGGCCGCACATGACGGTCCTGCAGAACATCATGGAAGCCCCGGTGCACGTCCGGAGGCTGCCGGTCGCCGAGGCCCGGGACCTCGCGATGCACTACCTCGCCAAAGTCGACCTGGTCGAGAAGCGTGACGAGTACCCGGTGCGCCTCTCCGGCGGCCAGCAGCAGCGCGTGGCCATCGCGCGAGCCCTCGCCATGCAGCCCAAGGTGATGCTGTTCGACGAGCCCACCTCCGCCCTGGACCCGGAGCTCATCGGCGAGGTGCTGGACGTGATGGAGACGCTCGCGAAGGAAGGCATGACGATGCTCGTCGTCACGCACGAGATGGGCTTCGCCCGCGAGGCGTCGGACCGCATCCTGTTCCTGCACAACGGCCTCATCGAGGAAGACGGCCCCCCGGAGCAGGTGCTGACGAACGCGAAGAGCGAGCGCTGCCGTCAGTTCCTCTCGAAGGTCCTGCACTGACGCCCATGCCCGGCAACCTCGCGCAGCTCCTCGAGCCCCGCCTCTTCTGGGAATACCGGACGGCGCTCCTGGCCGGCGTGAGCGTGACGGTCTACGTCTTCGCGCTCGCCGCCGGCGTCGCCGTCGTCCTGGGATTCCTCGCCTGCCTCCTGCGCCTGAGCCCGTTCCGCATCCTGCGGTGGCTCGGGACCTTCTACGCCGAGCTCTGCCGCAACACCCCCGAGGATGTCCTGCTCGTCTGGGTCCACTACGCGCCCCCCCTCCTCCTGACGTGGCTCACCGGGATCAAGACCAACTTCACGCCGGCCGTCTCGGCGGTGGCGCCGCC
>CAZDYT010000081.1:0-10765 GCA_964509395.1 uncultured bacterium | reverse complement strand
GGTGCCGTACGCGAACAGGCGGTTGAGGGCTGCGGTCTTCAGAGGCGCCTAGATCGCTCGGGGACCGATGACGGGGCGGCGGCGGCGGCCGTGCTGGAGGCGCGAGCCGCACACGAGGAGCCGGGCTCCAACCCGGAGCCCGCGGGCCGGCTTCAGGTCGGCACTCCGAGTCGGGGCAGCACCCACCGGCTCAGGATCAGCCAGCCCGCGAAGACCCCGGCGCCAATCGCCACCTGGTCCCAGCTCACTGCGCGGCTCCCTTCCCGTTCACCGCGCGGAGGACCTGGTCCACGAACGGCGCCTCGGGGAGCGCGCCCTCGAACGATACGCGCTCGTTCACCACCGTTTTCGGCACCGCCATGACGCTGTACCGCTGCGCCAGATCGGGAAACTCGGTCGTCTCCACACAGTCGCCGCGGATCCAGTCGGACGCGACCGCGAGGTGATGTGCCAGGCGCACGGCCCGGGGACAGTGGGGTCAGGTCGGCGTGGTGAAGACCTGGATGTGGACCGGCTGGGCCAAGCTGCGGAGCCGCTCGAGGGTCTCGGGGCTCAGACGGGGCTCCCCCGACGCCGCGACCAGCATCCCGTCGATCAGGTTCGTGAACTCGTAGCCCATGGGGATCCCGAAGAAGCGGATTCCGTAATCCTTCGCCCCTTCGACGACCACCGCGGGCACTCGGTCGACCCCGTAGGCCGCCGCCTGCTCGCGGTCGGCATAGAGATTGTAGATTTCGACCGCGACCTGGTCGGAGCACTCGGCCACTTCCTGGATGAGCCGCTCCGTCTCGAGGCAGTACTCCGAGCCCAGCGTCTGGCTGAACACCACGAGCTTGACGGGCCCCGCCAGCTTGCGGAGCTCCTCGGTCACCCCCGCGCGGTCCTTGTCCGTCAGGATCGCCATCGCGCCTCCTCGTCGATTGCCATCCGACGGCCATTATACCGGAGATCGCGCGGGGCCGCTGCCGGGATCGCGGCGTGGCGGACCGGCCTATCGGCCTTCCACCGGGGCGGCCGCACGAAGTCCGTCACGGACTCAGCCGAGCCGCGCGAGCGCCTTGCCCATCCGGTCGAGCGCGCGCTCGATGGCCTCGCGGGACGCCGCGTACGAGAGCCGCAGGTACCCCTCGCCGAACTCGCCGAACGCCGTCCCCCACAGCAGCGCCACGCCGGCCTCGTCGAGCAGGTAGCTGGCGATCTCTTTCGACGGGCGGCGGAGCGCCTTCACGTTCGGGAACACGTAGAAGGCCCCGCGCGGCCGCGTGCACGAGACGCCCGGCAGGCGGCTCAGGCCATCCACGATGAGGTCGCGGCGCCGACGGAACTCCTCCACCATGGTCTGGACCGGCGTGTCGTCCCCCTGGAGCGCCGCGAGCCCCGCGTGCTGGATGAAGGTGGCCGTGCAGGAGGCCGAGTTGGTCATGAGCCGCGTCATGTGCTCGGCGAGCGGCGGCGGCATGATCCCGTAGCCCAGCCGCCAGCCGGTCATCGCGTAGGACTTGGAGAAGCCGTCGAGGATGATCGTCTGGCCCTTCATCCCGGGCAGGCTGGCGATCGAGGCAAACTGCCCTTCGTAGAGGAAGCGGCGGTAGATCTCGTCGGAGAGGACGGGGATGCGGTAGTGCCGCGCCAGCTCGGCGATCCGGGCGATCTCGTCGGGCGCGAGCACGCCGCCGGTCGGGTTCTGCGGGGAGTTGGTGACGATCAGCTTCGTCTTCCGCGAGACCCGGCGCTCCAGCTCCCGGAGATCGAAGCCGAAGCCGGTCTCTTCCAGGAGGGGGATGGGCACCGGGACCCCGCCCACGAAGTTGATCACCGACTCGTAGATCGGGAACCCGGGATTCGGGTAGACGACCTCGTCCCCGCGGTTGACCAGCGCCAGGATGGCGAAGAACATGATCGGCTTCGCGCCCGGCGTGACCACGACCTCGTCCGCCGCCACGGGGATGCCCCGCGTCTCCTCGATGTGCTTGGCGATGGCCTCCCGGAGCTCCGGGAGGCCGGCGGAGGGGCCGTAGTGGGTCGCGCCGGCATCCAGCGCCCGCTTGGCCGCCTCCTTGATGTGGGCCGGCGTGTCGAAGTCCGGCTCTCCGATCTCGAGGTGAATCACCGACTTGCCCTGGCGCTCGAGCGCCCGCGCCCGCGCCAGGACCTCGAAGGCGGACTCGGTCCCGAGCCGCCCCATCCGCTCCGCCGGCTGCATCACGGTCGCCGCCTCCCTCCTGACCCGCGGTCACCTCCCCCCCTGCTCGGGGGGAGGCAGGCCCGACCCGGTCGCCGGCCGAGATGGCCGGTTAAGGCCGGGACGGCCGCGAGGCCGCCGGCCGAGCGCGTCACGGCCGAAATGGACGATGCGACCGGCCCGGCTTCGCCGGGAGGGCCGTCGGAAGGGGGCGCAGCCCCCCTCCAATGAAATTCAGAAGACCCCGAACTTCTCGTATGCGGCGAGCGGCGCCACCCCCCTGCGGACGGCGTCGCGGACCTGGTTCTCCGAGTCCAGCAGCGCCTCGCACTCGAGCAGGACCTCGAGCGCGAGCTTCTTCGGTACGACCGCCACCCCATCGAAGTCTCCGACCACCATGTCGCCCGGCTCGATGCGCACGTCTCCAATCGTGACCGGCCGGCCCCACTCCACCGCCCGCCAGCGCGGCAGCGAGTCCTGCGGTGTCCGGTAGCGACAGAAGACGGGGAACTTCTCCCGCACGATGTAGGCGGCATCCCGGGTCGCCCCGTCCACCACGACGCCGCGGGCGCCGCGCGCCTTCAGCGCGACGGCCGACAGCTCGCCGAAGTGCGCGGCGACGTCGTCGTTGGCCTGGATGACGAGCGCCGCGTCGCGGGGCACCGCCCCGATCAGCTTCAGGAACGCGCGGACGACCTTCTCCGTGTCGCTGTTCCGGGTCTGTTTGCCACTGGCGGGAAACGCGATCCCCGCGAGCCGCATCTCCGGCGTGAGCGGTACGATGTCGTGGGGCAGCGTCTGATTGTAGTAGCCGCGCTTGTCGAGGACATCCGTGATCGCGGCCGTGTAGATGCGGCCGTAGCGAGCACACAGATCCGCGCTCGAGATCTTCAGCTTTTCGGGTCCCGGCTTGGCGCGCGGCCGTGATGTCGGCATCGCTCCTCCTCGTCGACAGGAAAGTGACCGGCGACAGCAGCGATAAGTCCCCGCGACTCCCGCGCGCTGCCTCGACCGGCGAATGCGCGCGTCATCTTACCGCGTCGCCGCCGTCGAGCTCAAGGCCCGGCCGGCAACCTCCCGACGCGAACGAGTCGCGGCCTCGTGCGTCGTCCCCCGCACTGGGTCCCGCCGATGAGGATCAGGCTCCTCGGTCCGGGATCTGTTACGCTTAGTTCATGCGTCAGGGGGTGCGGGCGACCCGACGGCCCCGGGCGGCGGGTCGTCGCCATAGCGCGCCAGGAGCGCCCCGCGCGAGATCCAGAGTCGGCGTGCCCGGCGGTAGGTCGAGCGCTCCAGGCGGAGGGTGCCGCCGGGCCGGAGCGCGGTGATGAGCGCTCGCTGGTAGACGGCCACGAAGCGCGGCCAGAGGTACCCGTCCGGCTCCGGCTGGAACCCGATGCGCGCGAGCCCCTGATGAAAGATCGTGGTGGCCGCGAACGCGCGCACGTCGGCCAGCGGCCCTCCCGAGGTGGCGAGCGCCGCCAGCGCGTGGAGCGAATCGAAAAACTGGCGTCGCAGGTCGAGGCCGAGGCTGACCGAGGGCAGCCCGTCGCCACGCACGGCCGCGATGCGGTCGTTGTTCAGGTGGAGGATTCCGATGCGGTCCCCGCGGCGGACGCGCGTCCCGTCCGGAAGGCTGAGCGCCCGGCGGCTCCGTCGGACCTCGATCCGGAGAGCCGGCCCGACCTCCGAGGCCGGCGTGTCCAGACGGTGGAGCACCCGGTACAGCCGATCATAGAGTAGAATCGCCCAGCGGTACCGGAGGCGCGAGGAGTTCACCGGTGGGCCGACGGGCAACGCCGGGTCGTCATGAGGTCGCCCGCAGACGCGGCGTGTGAGCACACGATGACCGCACTCGCCATCTTCCACACTGCGATCGGCACGACACTCGCCGGTCTCGCTCTCCACACGCTCGTCAATCACCTGACGCTTCCGCGCCTCCGCCGCATGCCGGCGGCCGCGCGGCTTCCGCGGGTGTCGGTGCTGATCCCCGCACGAAACGAGGCGGGGCGAATCGGCGCGTCTGTCAGAGGCTGGGCGGCTCAAGAGTATCCCGACTACGAGGTGCTTGTCTACGACGATGCGTCCACGGACGCCACCGCCCGTCAGGCCCGCGCCGCGGCCGGCAGCGCGTCGCATGTCCGGGTGATTCGGGGCGGTCCGTTGCCGGCGGGATGGCGGGGCAAACCCTGGGCGTGCCACCGCCTCCGCGCCCACGCGCGAGGGGAGATCCTGGTCTTCGCCGACGCCGACGTGGTGCCGGTCCCCGAGACGCTCACCCGCGCCGCCGGCGCCCTGACGACGCTCGCCGCGGACGCCGTCTCGGCCGTGCCCTCGCACACGAGTCCCAGCCTCGCGGTGCGTGCGCTCGTGGCGATTCAGAACTGGGCGGCGCTCACGTTCGTCCCGTCCTGGCTCGCGCCGACGCGTCGCCGCCGGATGTTCGCGGCGATGACCGGGCAGTTCGTAGCCATCCGCGCGGAGGTGTACGACGCCAGCGGTGGCTTCGGCGCGGACCGCCTCGCGCTGGCCGAGGACGTGGCCCTCGGCCGCCGGCTGACGGCGCTCGGGTACCGGGTGCGGCTCCTGGACGGGGCGGGGATGCTACGCTGTCAGGCCTACGCGAGCGTCCGCGAGGCGTGGCAGGCGGCCGGGCGAAACCTGCTCCCCGTCTTCTTCGACTCCCCGGTCTTGCTGCTCCTCGCGCTGACCACCCTCGCCGTCATCTATCTCGGTCCCGTCATCGTCCTCGCCCTGGGTCTCGCGCTGGGGCAGGGCCCCACGAGCCTCTGGACGTGGGCGCCGCTGGCCGAGATCGCGCTCGGGCTCGCGACGCGGCTCGTGGCCGACCGCCGCGCAGGGTACGCCCTCTGGCTCGCCTTCCTGCAGCCGGTCGCGGTCGGCGCTCTCCTCGCCATGGGCGTCGATTCGGTGACCCGCTTCCGCGTTCGGCGGGTTGTCGAATGGCGCGACCGGCGGTACGACGTCGCCGAGCGCGCGGCATCAGCGGTCGGACGTTAGCGAGCGACACCCGGGCAGGACGCTGAGCAACCGCTCGCGCCGCTCCGGCGCGAGCGGCTCCCGCACGAGCCACTCGCAGAACTCGTCCGGCCGCTCGTTCGCCCACTCGGCCACCTTGGCGGTGACGCTGAAGCCTTCGGCCAGCTTCTGGTCCGCGATGGAGCCGAAGATCAGGATGAACAGCCGCGCCAGCGCCGCGGCCACGGCGTTGTCAATCCGGACGTACGCGGTCAATCGCTGATCGACGGCCCCCGCGCGCGGTACGAGGTCCAGCACCGTCAGCGCGCTCCCCCTGATCGTGCCGAGGATGCTCCCTGAGTGCTCTCCCCATGAGAGGACCACGCGGCGGTTGGTCTCGCGAACGAGCACGCGGTAGAGCCCCCGTGCCCCCTCGTGGTCCTCGGCACGGTACCGGTCGTCGCTGAGCACCTGGACCTCGTACCGCGCGAGTTTGCGGTAGCGCGCGGCCGCGGCCGTCACCTCCGGGGTATCGATGAAGACGACGTAGAGGTCGAATGGCACGTGGGCGGCTCGCCCCTTGACGGTCCGGCTGAGCGTCGGGTCGATCCAGACGTGCTCGACGGCCACGACGACGTCGGTGGGGAAGGCTTCGGGCGGCTCGAGGAACGGGGGCCAGGTGCCCTGCGGCGTCTCGGCGCTGGTGCGCGCCGCGAGCGCGGCGAGAAGTGCCAGGGCCACCCAAGCTTTTTTTGGCTTGGTTCGCAAGGGGTCCGTGCCATAGTGAAATGGTCGCTCACGGGCTCCGAGGAGTCCCCCGGAGCCTCTTTCATTTCGACTCGACACTGAGGTGCCCATGACGCGCCGTGCGTTGCTCGCCGCGCTGCTTATTGTCGCAGTCTGGAAGGCCCCGGCCAACTCCCTCGGTCTGTCCTCGGATCAGCTCCACCGCCTCGACCGGGGTGAAGTGATTCTGCTCGACGTCCTTCCGCCCGGGGGCTCTGCCGAGTCCGACCGGGGCGGGACGGCGATGGCCGTCGTGCAGGCCTCGCCCGATGCGGTCTGGCGGGTCCTCGTCGACTACCCGGCCCATCGGGGCCTCTATCCGCGCGTCGTCGGGGCCGAGGTGCTCGAGTCCGGCGCCGAGTATGCGCTCGTCCGCTACGTAGTTGGCGTCGGCCCCTTCTCGTTCGGCTTCCACGTGCAGAACTACGCAGACCCGGCCCGCCGGCGGATCGAGTGGCACCTCGACCACGCGCGACCGAACAGTCTCTTCCGGGAGAGCTGGGGGTACTGGCAGATCGACCCGTACCGGACCGGCGCCGTGGTGACGTACGCCATGGCCGCCCGCATCGTGCTCCCGGAATTTCTCACGCGCGGCACCGAGCGAGACGGCCTCGTCGAGACCGTCAAGGCTGTTCGCGACCGCGCCGAGCAGCAGCGGTAGATCCTCGGAGGCCGCGGCCCTTTCGCCGCCACCGACCCGCCGGCTCCACCGAGCGCGGACCCCATCTCCGACACGATCAGCCGGTAGTCCGGCCCCGGCTTGAACGTCGCCCGCTCGCTGACGCCGTAGACGATCACCTCCTGGAAACCCTGCCGACGGCGTAAAGCGTCACTTCGATGCCACTCGCATAGCTCGCTTCGGCGAGGAGCTTGGCTCGGGCCGGGTCGTGGGGATCGGGCTTGCCTGGCCAGAAGACGGATGGCGACCCGGCGTCGAAAAGCCAGCCGACCATACCCCGGCCCGTGACTTCGCGCAAGCCCGCCCGATTGAGTTTTGAGCGCGCGCATAGTAGGCTCGCCGCACCACGGCCGCCGTGACCACCGACGCCCACGATCGCGAACGAGCCGGCCGACCGGGTCAACCGGTCGAACGCCGACCGGACCGGCGCCCCGTGAAGGCGGATCGCCCGGCCAGAGAACGCGGAGGCCGCGGGGCCGCCGCCAGCCGACGCGACTTCCTGGCCACGCTCCGCGGGGGCTTCCTCCTGCTCTCCGGGTGCGGCGACAGGCGCCGCGCCGTGACCGGCTCCGAGGTCGTGGCGAGTGAGCCCTTGGCCTTCAACGTTCACCCGCTGGGCGGCGGCTTCCAGTCGCTCCAGCAGGACGCGCTCCGGACCATCGGACCCCCCTGGATCCGGGTCACGCTGGGCCTCGTGACAGAGACGGACGCCGCGCGACCATACGTCAGGATGGGGCCGAACGTGCTCGGGCTCGTGGCCGACTTCCGGCTCGGCCCGATCGACGCCCGGGAGTGGCCCGACCTCCTCGAAGCCGCCCTCCGACGCTATCCCCAGATCCGCCGCGCGGAGCTCTTGAACGAGCCCGAGCACTTCAACAAGCTCTCTCCCGCGCGCTACGTACAGGAATTCCTCAGACCGGGGTACGAGCGGATCCGCGACCGCTTCCCCGGCGTCGCGGTCGTGGCAGCCGCGCCGGTTGGCGATCGGAAGAAGGGGCCGGATCAATTCCGGCGCCTCACCGAGGCGGGCGCCGACGAGTTCTGCGACTTCCGAGCGGTCCACGTCTATGACGACGACGACCGCGCCCTCCGGACCATCGCCGGCGCAACGGGGCGCCCGATCCTGGTGACCGAGACCGGCACCAACGTCCCCGGGCACCACGTCCGCTGGTATGCGGACGTCGTCCCGCGCGTCCGCCAGGCTCTCGGCGCCGACGAGGTCTTCTGGTACGTCCTCCTCGAGTCGCCCGCCCTGGCGGGCGGCAAGGTGCCCTACAGCTACACCGGGTCGAGCGTCATTGCGGCCGTGCCGGACGCGGCCGGTCAACCTCAGGCGGCGCCGGGTTCGGCGCTCTATCCGCTGCTCGCGCGGCACCCCGCCGCGCGGCGCCGCTGAGGCGGCCCCATGCGGCCGTGGTCTCGCGCCGGTGCCGTGGCCGTGCTCATGGTCCTCGGAAGCACGGAGACGCGGGCCGGCGCCGAGCCGGCGTGGTGGTTCACCATCGCGGGTCAGGCGGGCATCGAGACCGGGCGGCTCGGCGACCTCGTGGGGACCGAGGACGGCGGCCTGGTCGGCCTCGGGGTGCACCTCCTGCGGCTGGGGCCCTTGCTCTTCGGGCCGGAGATCGAGGCAAGCGCCGGCCGGCTCTCCGCCGACCTCGGGACGGCCGGCGATCACGTGACCGTGTGGCGGGGGCGCCTGGGTCTCAGGGCAAACTGGTGGCCGGAGGACACCGAGCCACGCCTGGTGCCGTACGCGCGGGGTGGCGCGGTCTACCGGGCGGACCGGGGGGACCTGATCGAGGACGACGGCCTCGGCTGGTACCTCGGCGTCGGCGTCGACGCCCGGCTCACGAAGCGCTGGGCCCTTGGCCCGTTCGTCACGTACGAGGCGGTCTCGCTGAGCATCGGCACCGAGACCTTCCTGTTCGGCGTCCGCCTGACTTTTTCGCCCTGATCTCGTGCCGGTCGCGACCGCTCTCGGCCCGACGGCCGACGGCGGCGCCTCCTCGGGCCACACGGTCTCGATGAGCCTGAGGCACTGCTCGGCCCGGGCCCCGCGCCCCGGGAGGGGACTCCGAGCGCCGCGAACTCCCCGGCCAGGCGCTGCTGCCGGAGCCTCGGTCGCCTTACGCTCCCTTGAAAGTCGGCGCGCGTTTTTCCGCGAAGGCCCGGACACCTTCGGCGAAGTCCGCGGTGTGGCCGCTGGCGGCGATCCACTGACTCTCCAGCTCCATCTGGGTCTCGAGACTCTCGGTCGTGGAGGCGTGGAAAAGCCGCTTGCCCCGGCCGAGGGCGAGCGTCGGCCCCTGCGCCAGCTCGCTCGCGAGCCGGCTCGTGGCGTCCGGGAGCTCCGGGTCCGGGACCACGCGAGAGACGAGGCCCCATTCCATCGCCTCCTTCGCCGTCAGCACGCGGTTCGTGTAGAACAGCTCCACGGCCCGCCGCAGGCCGATCAGCCGCGGGAGCCAGTACGAGCACGAGCCGTCCGGCGTGGCCGCGATGCGCGAGTAGGCCATGGTGAAGCGCGCGGACTCTGCGGCGAGCACCAGGTCACCGGCGATGGCGAGGGAGAACCCGCCGCCCGCGGCGACGCCGTTGACCGCAGTGATCACGGGCTTCGGCGTCCGGACGAGGCGGGAGACGGCCCCGTGGACGTACGTCGTCAGCTCCTTGATGAAAACGCCGATCCGGGGGAGGTTGCCTGCGAAGTCCTTCACGTCGCCGCCCCCGCAGAAGGCCTTCCCGGCACCCGCGAGGACGACGCAGCGCACCGCCGGGTCCTCATCGACTTCCAGCACCGCCGAGAACAGCTCGCACGCTCGGGCCACATCCATGGCGCTGTACGCATCCGTGCGGTTGGGCGTGATCGTGGGGACGCCGGCGACGATCTCCAGCGTGCTGGTTTCGTAGCGCATGGGCGTCTCCTATCTCGGCGAGAGGGGGACTGGCCTGCGAGTTCCGTGTTCGCCGGTCAACCGTGAGACTCGCCGACCGATGGTCAGTAGGCCGGTGGGGCGTAGATGGTGAGGAAAAAGAGGGGCGTTGGGCCGGGGTTCCGGACGTGGTGGCGGGTGCCGGCGGGAATCATGACCAGGGCGCCGGGCCCCGCCGTGAGCCGCTCGGCGCCGACCCGCATCTCCGCCTCGCCCTCGATCACGTAGACGATCTGGTCGCCGGCGTGCTCCTCCTCCGGACCGGCGTCCTGACCCGCCGCGATCGTCATCACGGCGGTCTGGCTGGCCGGAGTCCCCTGGAGCACGCGGAAGAACGCCCCGCGGTGCTCCTTCGGATGGACGACCAGCGGGAGACGGGGCCGGCCGTGACCCACGCCCCGGGTCACCTCCCCGTCTGGCGGACCAGGACCACGGTCACGTTGTCCGGCCCGCCGGCGTCGTTCGCCGCGGCGACGAGGGCGCGGCAGGCGGCCGCGAGATCCGCATTCCTGGCGTGGAGGATCTCGCGGATCTGCGGGTCGGACACGGCGCTCGTCAGGCCGTCCGAGCAGAGCAGCACCCGATCGCCGTCCTGGAGCGCCTCCTCGCCGACGTCGAACTCGACGTCCGCCTGCAGGCCCACCGCCTTCGTCAGCACGTGGCGCAACGGATGGTCGTCGGCCTCGTCGATGTCGATGAGCTTCTGGGCGAGCGCGGCCTCGAGCCAGGAGTCATCCCGGGTGAGCCGGCGGAACGCGTCGCCCCGCAAGAGGTAGGCGCGGCTGTCGCCGACGCCGGCGTAGCTCAACTGGCCGGTCCGCGCGAGGACCGCGATGACGGTCGTCCCCATCCCGGCCAGATCCGGGTGGCTGGCCGAGGCCAAGAACACCGCCTGGTTCGCCAGCTTGATTCCCGTGGCCAGGCAGTTCGCTTCGAAGGAGCGCGCCGGGTCGAACCCGAAGGGCCAGGTCAGGTCGCGGTCGCGGTGCGCGCGGACGATGAACTCCTGCAGCGCCTGGACCGCCAGGTTGGAAGCGACTTCGCCCGACTGGTGCCCCCCCATCCCGTCCGCGACGACGGCGAGGCCGATCGCGGGGTCAAGTCCGATGGAGTCCTCGTTACTCTGCCGCTTCCGGCCGCGGTCCGTCAGCCCGTGAACCTCGATCATCACGGCGCCACGATAACAAAAACCGGTGAGGCTAG
>CAZDYT010000080.1:0-10775 GCA_964509395.1 uncultured bacterium | reverse complement strand
GCTAAATCCTGAACATCACAGGTGTTTCTGGTGTTCGCGACAGAAACTAGCTAGGGATCTCGGAGGGGCTCAGCCCCCGACGGCCCTTCCGCCGGGCACCCGAGGGGTCGGGGCCGTCCGCGCTTCGGCAAACGGATCGGGCCGACCCGCGGCCTCCGGCCGTGGGTCCCCGCCCCTCGGGAGGCGGAGGGGAGACCGGCGCGTGGCGACACCCGAGCCCATCGACCTCACGTACCTCGGCGGGCCCGACATCGAGGCGCTCGCGCTGACCGACGGCGAGATCCTCGCCGCCGTCGAGGCGGCGCTCCTCGCCCAGGGGCGGGGCGAGACGGTGATCGAGCCCCGGGTCCACCTGATCCCGGACCGGGCGTTCCGCGGGCACTTCAACGTGCTCCGGGGCTACATCGCCCCGCTCGGCCTCGCCGGGGTAAAGATCGTGGGCGACTACGTGGACAACTACCGGCTCGGGCTCCCGTCCGAGATGGCGCTCCTCTGCCTGTTCGATCCGCGCACGGGGAGGCCGGTGGCCGTCCTCGACGCGACGGCCATCACCGACATGCGCACTGGCCCGATGACCGCGATCGGCTCCAGGCACCTCGCCCGGCGCAGGAGCCGCGTTCTGGGTCACATCGGGGCGCGCGTCACCGCCTACTGGAACGTGCGCCTCCTGGATCGGCTCTTCGACCTGGCGGAGATCCGCGTCCACTCCCGACGCCCGGAGAGCCGTGCCGCGTTCGGCGCGCGCCTGGCCGCCGAGCTCGGGAAGCCCGTGACCGTCGTGGACGACTGGGAGAGCTGCGTGCGGGGCGCCGACATCGCGGTGGAGGCCTCCCGCCTCCCGGAGCCCAGCCCCTTGCTGAAGACGGCGTGGGTCCAGCCCGGCGCCTGCCTCATCCCCTACGGGACCATGAGCGCGGTGGAGCTGTCACTCACCGACGTGATGGACAAGATCGTGGTAGATGACTGGGGGCAGTGCCGGAGCGGCCCCTTCGGCGCGCTCCGCGCCCACGTGGAGGCCGGCAAGCTCTCCGAGCGCACCCTCCACGCGGAGCTGGCGGAGATCGTCGCGGGAGCGAAGCCCGGGCGCGAGCGCGACGACGAGACCATCCTGTTCTGGCATCGCGGCCTCAGCACGACGGACGTCGCCCTCGGCCACGCCATGCTGGAGAAGGCGCGGCGGCTCGGGATCGGCGAGCCGCTCAGGTTCAGTTGAGCCGGGCCGGTCCGCGCGGGTGCCGAGGCTCCCCACCGGCGCGCGCGGGTGCTGGCTCGCTCGTCTGGCGCTGGCGCGGATCGGAGCGCATCCCACCGCCCAGAACACGCCGGACACGCTCACCTACGAGCCCTCGCGCGCGTCTTGTAAGCCGACGGGAGAGGGGAACGTCGCATCACGGCGGCGCGAGCCAGATCGCGGCTGGCGGATGACGGGGTCGGGCGTCACGGCGGTAGGAGCTGGCGCTCGGCCCGCCACGGCTCGGGGCCCTGGAAGTCGTGGTACGCCGAGCGCACCAGGATCGGGTCGCGGCCCGAGAGGAGGCCGCCCGGGAAGACACCGTTGTGGAGCCGGATGACGGCGTAATGCTTCGGAGCCAGCTCGTGCGCGGCGTAGGCGTGCCTTTCGCTCGTCCGCCAGTGGTCCTTGGCCTCCGGCGGGTCCACGAGGATGAGGTTGCCCCAGTTCCCGTCCGGGAACTCCAGTGAGCTGTAGCTCAAGATGCCGGGGTGAGACGGAAACTCGAGGATCAGCTCGTCGTCCATGGTGGTCAGTGGCGACGCGTCGAGGCCGGGCCGCTTGGTGGCGAAGAACCCGACGAAGCCGAGGTCACGGCCGACGCGCAGCCGTCTCTCGTCGCAGATGACGACGCGATGCTGCCGTCCTTCGCGCTCCGGCGCCTGGAGCACGAGCGGGCGGGGGTAGTCGGGTAAGAGCTGGCTCAAGAGCGGCCGGAGCGCGGCCGCCATCGTGCCGATCGCCAGGAGATCGTCCGCGTTGTGGCGCGGGTCGGTGAAGGGGCGACCGCGCACGGTCTCGGACGCACTCAAGCGGATCACGTCGTCCATGGACCCTCCGTTGGCCGCCGGCCGCAGTGCCCCCACAGTCGCAGGGCTGTGGCGGTCAAGTCAAGATGGCCGTCGCCCGCACGGGAGATAAGACTTCCGGTTTGGCGTACCCCGATGCCAAGATGAGGCGATGCTCACGCTCGCCTCCTTCCTGGCGGAGAACGCCCGACCGGTGTACGAGCGGATCGCCGGCTACGTCGCGCGCCGGCTGGGCCAGCCGGCGGCGCTGCTCGCGGGGGTCGCCTGGGAGGAGCGCCATCGCATGCTGGACGACGGGCGCGTGCAGGTCGCCTTCATCTGCGGCCTGCCATATTCGCGGAAGTTCGACCGGCCCGATCGGCCCGTGGAGCTTCTGTGTGCGCCCGTCATGGCAGCCCCCCGCTACCGGGGGCGGCCCGTCTACTTCACCGACGTGGTCGTGCGCCGCGGCAGCGCGGTTCGCGCCTTCGCCGACCTCCGGGGGAGGTCCTACGCCTACAACGACCCGGACTCGAACTCGGGCTACAACATGCCTCGGCACCACCTCCTCGGGCTGGGGGAGACCTCCGGCTACTTCGGCAAGGCCGTCGCCTCGGGCTCGCACCAGAACTCGATCCGGATGGTCCTCGAGGGAGCCGTGGACGCCTCGGGGATCGACAGCACGGTGCTCGAGCTGGAGGAGAAGGCCCGGCCGGAGCTCGGCGCCGAGCTCCGCGTCGTCGAGTCGATCGGCCCCTGTCCGATCCCCCCGGTCGTCGTGTCGAGCCGCGTCCCGGAGGAGCTGAGGGCGCGCCTCCGCGACGTCTTCCTGACGATGCACGACGATCCCGCAGGACGGGGGATCCTGGCCGAGGGGCTGATGGCGCGCTTCGTTCCCGCGCGCAACGCTGACTACGACCCGATCCGCGAGATGGTCCGCCGCGCCCAGGCGGCCGGGTTCCTCGAGCTCCGGTGACGCGCATGGAGGGGTAAGGCAGCTCAGACTCGCCCCCGAAGGGGGAAGGAGGGTCCGATGCGGGTGCTGTCCGAGTACGTGCTGGCGTTGGGCTGGGGGCTCGTCGGGGCCATCACAATGGGAGTCTCCCTCGGGCTGCTCCTCAAGATCTTCACCTGGCTCACGCCCGTGGATGAGTGGGCGGAGCTGAAGAGCGGAAACGTCGGGATCGCCATCGTCATGGGCGCGGTGATCGTGGCCTTCGGGCTGGTGATCAGCGCCGCGATCCACGCGCCCGCGCTCGGTCGCTAGGCCGTTCGCGGACGCGTCCCCAGCCGGCGGAGGGCCGAACCATGTCGCTCTTACTCTTCGGGTTGGCGCTAGGCGCTCTTCTCCTCTTCGTCAGCTTTGCCATCCCGCGGGCCGCCCCGCATTTGGGGGATCGAAAGGCGATCGAGGCCACGCAGGCGCGGATCTGGCTCAGGATCGCCGGCGGGCTCGTCATCGTCCTGGGCGTCGTCCTGGGCGCTTTCCGAGTGGTCCCAGGGGGCACCGTCGGCGTCCAGATCCTCTTCGGGAAGATCGACGACCGAGCGCTGTCCGAAGGGTTGAGCGCGATCAATCCGCTGAAGGAGGTCCGGCTCATGTCGGTCCGGACCCTGGAGATGTTCGAGCACGCCGACGTCCCCAGCAAGGAGGGCCTGACGGTGGGGCTCGAGGTCTCCGCGCTCTACCATCTGGAGTCGAAGGCGGCCCCCGGCGTCTTCCGGACGCTGGGGGAGAGGTACGCGACGGTCTTCATCCTCCCCCAGTTTCGGTCCGTGATCCGGGGGGCGACGGTGAACCACGAGGCCAAGGATCTCTATACGTCCGGACGCGAGGTCATTGCCCAGCAGATCTACGACGAGCTGCACAAGATGCTGGGGGAGCGCGGGATCATCTTGGAGAAGGTGCTCCTCCGGAGGATCGTCCTCCCCCGGATGGTCGAAGAAGCCATCAACACCAAGCTGGCCGCCGAGCAAGAGGCGGAGCGGATGCGGTTCGTACTCCTCAAGGAGCGGCAGGAGGCGGACCGGAAGCGCGTGGAAGCCTCGGGGATCGCCGACTTTCAGCGGATCGTCAGCCAGGGGATCTCGGAGCCCCTCCTCAAGTGGAAGGCCATCGAGGTGGCCCATGAAATTTCCAAGAGTCCCAACACCAAGGTGGTCATCCTCGGCGACAAGTCGGGGCTGCCGATCATCCTGGGAGACCGCTAGCCAGCGGATCGCTCGACAGCCTGACGTCCCTGCTACGACCTCGCGGGCGACCGACGTCTGGAGCCGGAGCCTCGAAGGCGGGTTGCCTCATTGGGTTCGCGACGATCTGGCGAGCAAGGCTCGCAGGTCGCTTGACGCCGCTCCTCCGGCCGCCTAGAATGGCGGTGGATGCGAGTCGATTATACCCATCAGGGATTCCGCGAGGAGTCCGGGGTACCGCATCCTGTGTTGGGTGCGCGCGCCGCAAGAGTCCTGCCCAAGCGAAGCGAATCCCTACGACATGGAGGTCGCACGCGATGGCGTACCTGGTGATCCGACACAAGGTCGCGGACTATGCGAAGTGGAAACCCATCTTCGACCAGCACGGGGCCACCCGCAAGACAGGCGGTTCCAAAGGGGGCCGTCTGTTCCGGAGCGTCGACAACCCGAATGAGCTGGTGATCCTCTTCGAGTGGGAGAGCGTCGAGAAGGCTCGCCAGTTCGCCCAGTCCCAGGACTTGCGACAAACGATGCAGCGAGCCGGTGTCGCTGACAAGCCTGACGTGTACTTCCTCGACGAGGTCGATCGACCGTCCGTGTGATCGATCTGCTTCACCGAACGCCGTCGTCGGGGCTGGCTGCACGCAGGGTCGGGGAGAATACCGTGGCGAAATGGAGCTTCCAGGAGGCGCATACAGCCGCCGAGTTCTGCGTGCGGCACATGATGGTGACGTATGTCCGGGGGCATTTCAAGAATGTTCGCGGCACCCTGGAGTTCGATCCCGACCGCCCGGAGCAGGCGTCGGCCGCGGTCACCATCGACACGGCGGAACTCTGGACGGGGGAGCCCGAACGAGACCAACACCTGGGCAGCGGCCACTTCTTGGATGTGGAACATCACCCGGCGATCACCTTTAGAAGCACGAAGGTCGAGCCCACCGCGCGGAACGAGTACAAGGTCACGGGTGATCTGACGATTCGGGGCGTGACCAAGCCAGTCACGCTGGAAGTTCGGTACCTCGGCCAGGGACGGTCGCCCTTCGACGATACCCGTGCCGGGTTCACGGCGACGGCGAGAATCAACCGGCACGATTTCGGTGTCAGCTGGAACTCGGACATGCAGGACGGCGGGGTCGTCGTGGGCGACGATGTGTTCATCACCGTCGATGCCGAGGCGATCCTCGAACGGGCCTAGCCCCGGGCCCACGTGATTCAGTGATGCAGTGTCCCCGGTGTCAGCAGGAGAATCCGCCGGCGGCCAAGTTCTGCAATGGCTGCGGCGGGCGGCTGGAAGCCATCTGCCCGGGCTGCGCCCATCCAAACCCGCCGAGCAGCCGGTTCTGCAACGAGTGCGGGCAGCAACTCGACCTCGCGGTGGCTCCGGCCCCGGCGACGAAGCCGGTGTCGCCCGAGGCCTACACCCCGAAGCATCTCGCGGAAAAGATCCTGACCTCCAAGAGCGCGCTGGAAGGCGAGCGCAAGCAGGTCACGGTGCTCTTCGCCGACCTCAAGGGCTCGATGGAGTTGCTGGCCGACCGCGATCCCGAGGAAGCCCGGAAGTTGCTGGATCCGGTCCTCGAACGGATGATGGAAGCCGTCCATTGCTACGAGGGCACCGTCAACCAGGTGATGGGGGACGGCATCATGGCGCTCTTCGGCGCCCCGGTGGCCCACGAGGATCACGCCGTGCGCGCCTGCTACGCGGCCCTGCGGATGCAGGAGGCGGTGAAGCGGTACGCCGAGGAAGTGCACCGGACGGCAGGCGTGCCCGTTCACATCCGAGTGGGCCTGAACTCCGGCGAGGTGGTCGTGCGCTCCATCGGCAGCGACCTCCACATGGACTACACGGCGGTCGGTCAGACGACGCATCTCGCCGCGCGCATGGAACAGATGGCCATGCCGGGGGCGATCCTCGTCACCCCGGAGACCTTGCGGCTGGCCGAAGGCTACGTCGTCGTGAAGCCGCTGGGGCCGCGGCCGGTCAAGGGGCTGGACACCCCGATCGAGGTCTACGAGGTCGCGGGGGCGGCGGCCGTCCGCTCGCGCTTGCACGCCGCCGCGGCCCGGGGGCTCACGCGCTTCGTCGGCCGCGACAGGGAGCTGGAGCAGCTGCACCAGGCACTCGAGCGGGCCGGCAGTGGCCGTGGCCAGGTCGTGGCGGTCGTCGGCGAAGCCGGGGTCGGGAAGTCCCGCCTGTACTGGGAGTTCGCTCACTCGCATCGGACCCAGGGCTGGCTGATCCTGGAGTCGAGCTCGGTCTCCTACGGCCGGGCGACCGCGTACCTCCCGCTCATCGACCTCCTCCGGGCCTACTTCGAGATGGAAGGGCGCGACGATCCGAGGAAGATCCGCGAGAAGGTGACGGGCAAGCTCCTCTCGCTGGATCGGGCGCTCGAGCCCGCGGTGCCCGCGTTCCTGTGGCTCCTGGATGTGCCCGTCGAGGATGCCGACTGGCGGAAGCTCGACCCGCCGCAGCGCCGCCAGCGCACGCTGGACGCGGCCAAGCGCTTGCTGCTCCGGGAAAGCCAGGTGCAGCCGGTCCTCGTCATGTTCGAGGACCTGCACTGGATCGACGCCGAGACCCAGGCGTTCCTCGACAGTCTCGTGGAGAGCCTGCCGACCGCCCGCCTGCTACTCCTGGTCAACTACCGGCCGGAGTACCAGCATGCGTGGAGCGCCAAGACCTACTACCACCGACTCCGGATCGATCCGCTGCCGCCCGAAACGGCGGATGCGTTGCTGGGCGCCCTCCTGGGGGAGGACCCGACGCTGGGGCCGCTCAAGCGGTTGTTGATCGAGCGGACCGACGGGAACCCGTTCTTCCTCGAAGAGAGCGTCAGGACCCTGGTCGAAACGAAGGTCCTGGCGGGTGAGCGGGCAGCCTATCGCCTGGCGAAGGCGGTCGAGAGCATCCAGATCCCGACCACGGCTCAGGCGATCGTCGCGGCCCGGATCGACCGGCTCGCGCCCGAGGACAAGCGCCTCCTCCAGGCCGCGGCCGTGATCGGCAAGGATGTGCCATTCGCTCTCCTCGAGGTGGCCGGGGACGGGAGCCCGGACGCCTTGCGTCGGGGGCTCACGCAGCTTCAGACCGCTGAGTTTCTCTACGAGACGCGCCTGTTCCCCGATCTCGAATACACGTTCCGGCATGCCCTGACGCACCAGGTGGCGTACAGCAGCGTGCTCCAGGAGCGTCGGCGCGCGCTGCACGCCCGGATCGCCGAGGCGATCGAACGACTCTACCCCGACCGGCTGGCCGAGGAGCTCGAGCGGCTCGCCCATCACGCCCTCCGGGGCGAGGTCTGGTCGAAGGCCTTGCGGTACCTCCGGCAGGCCGGCCGGAAGGCGAACTCGCGCTGCGCGTTTCGCGAGGCGGCGTCGTACTTCGAGCAGG
Organism: uncultured bacterium; assembly: GCA_964509395.1. Lineage (GTDB taxonomy): Bacteria > Methylomirabilota > Methylomirabilia > Rokubacteriales > DASRDR01 > CAZDYT01. The sequence goes on along the minus strand of CAZDYT010000080.1, from coordinate 3,172 downwards.
CCCTGGCCAGCCTCCGCCATCTCCCCGAGAGCCGCGAGACGACGGAGCAGGCGGTCGATCTCCGGTTTGATCTCCGCAACGTGCTGATTCCCCTCGGCGAGCTGGGTCCGATCCTCGACCACCTGCACGAGGCCGAACGGCTCGCCCAGGGCCTCGGCGATCAACGTCGTGTCGGGCGCGCTGCCTCGTTGCTGACCCACTACTTTCAGCTGATGGGGGATCAGGACCGGGCGGTTGAGGCAGGAGAGCGAGCCCGGACCATCGCCACGGAGCTCGGCGACCGCCCCTTGGAGCTGGCGGCAAACCTCTATCTGGGACAGGCGCACTTCGCGCGCGGGGAGTACCGTCAGACCGTCCGCGTCCTCACGAAGAACGAGGAGATCCTGCGGCGCGATGAGATGGGTGACCGGTTCAGCGAGGCCGTGTTTCGCCTGGTGACCACTCGCACCTGGTCGGTCTGGGCCTTGGCGGAACTGGGCGAGTTCTCGGAGGGGCTCGCCCTGGGCCGAGAAGCGCTCAAGATCGCCGAGCGGTTCAATCACGCGGGCGTCCTCGTGAGCGCGTATCTCGGGATCGGGGCGCTCTACCTGCGCCAGGGGGAACTCGACCAGGCGGTCGAGGTGCTCGATCGCGGCGTGGCGCTCAGTCAGGCTGCGAGCATTCCCGCCGTGTTTCCGTTCCTGGCCACCGGCTTGGGGTCCGCCTACGCCCTGTCGGGACGCATGGGCGAGGCGCTCCCGCTGCTGGAGGCGGCCGTGGAGCAAGCGGCCTCCCTGAGCATCAGCGTCGGCCAGTCGCTCAGGGTCGCCGAGTGGGGGGAAGCGTTGCTCCTCGCCGGCCGCGCGGACGACGGGCTCGGGCACGCCCGGCGAGCCCTCGAGCTCTCGCGCGAGCACCAGGAGCGCGGGTACGAGGCCTATGCCCTGCGGCTCCTGGGCGAGGCCGTCGCGCGTCGCGATCGCGCCGACCCCGAAGCGGCCGAGCCGTACTACCGTCAGGCCCTCGCCCTCGCCGACGAGCTGGGAATGCGCCCGCTCGTGGCCCGCTGCCACCTCGGGCTCGGGAGCTTGTCCCAGCGAGCGGGAGACGAGACACACGCCGAGGCGCACCTCGCCACGGCCACCGCGCTGTTCCGCGAGATGGACATGGGGTTCTGGCTGGCGCAGGTGGAGGCGGCACTCGGGAAGGCGGGCCGCTGACCTCCGGCCCGGCTTCGGAGGAGACCGAAATGGCGTCTGCACGCCGGGCGACTCGATCCCGCGGAACGAAAAATCCAGACGGCACGAGAACCGAATACTTCGAGATCCGACCCAGCGAGGAAGGCCTGCTGGCCCTGATCAGGGAGCTTTTCGAGCACCACTGGGACGAGATCATCTTCGGGCCGTCTCTCCAAGGGGCGGTCTTCGAGATCCAGTTCGCCGAGCAACCCCACATCGGCTATCTCGACGGGTACCTCACCATCGGTCCCCGAGGCCCCGACTCCTGGCACTTCCATCTGTGCGTCGGCCCGCACCGGGGTAGCGCGTCCCGGCCGACCTCGCCGGAGCTCGCAGCCTGGCGGCGGTGCGCCCGGGCCGCGTTCTACCGGGACTTCGATCCGGCCGGCCGCTGCGGCTCCTGGGGCTTTCGCATGTGGAACGGCAAGGGCGAGCAGATGATCACCATCTGGTTCCCGAATCCCTGGCTCGATCCGAAGCGCCGTGCCTACGTCGAGACCCCGGATTGGGCCCGCCTGGACCTGTGGATGCGCCTCCGGGAGCGCTACGCCGGCCTTCCCGCCGAACCGCCCCCCGTCGAATCCGACCCGCCGCAGATGCACTAGCCAGCGCAGGCCGAGCAGGCCCGGCCGGAGCCATGCTCGAAGACGATCACCGGCCGGAGCGCGAAGAGGTCATGGCCTCGAGGACAGGGCCTCCTGCGCCTGTTAGAGTCCATCTGGAACGGCGACAACGGCGCGGCCGCAGCGATGCGGCGGCACGTTGACAGCGTCGCCCGCGCGGCGTATCCTCCCCGCGATTCACCGGCGCCGTACTCCCCGTGAGAAGGAGTCGCGGTATTGCCCCCCTTTCGGCTCGGCATCGACATCGGCGGCACCTTCACCGACTTCTGCGTGCTGGACGAAGCGACGGGCGAGCTGGTCGGGTCCAAGTGGCCCAGCGTGCCGGAGGACCCCGCGCGCGGGGTGCTCGGGCGCGCGCGCTCGGCGATGCCTGAGCCGATTGCCTGCGCCGCATGGAGGACCAGCGATGAAGATCACCGACGTCGGCCTCACGCTGTTCGCCTGGACCGGCATCCCGACCACCCAGTACGGACGGCACACGGGTCGGTTCGGCGGTACGAGCCAGCTCGGGTTGCTCGCGGTGAGGACGGATGAAGGCGTCGAGGGCCATGCGTTCCTGGGCTCGGCGATGCGCGGCGCCCATCTGGATGCCCAGTCGCTGATCCAGTCTCTCAAGCCGGTGGTGATGCACCAGGATCCCCTGGACCGCGAGCGGCTGTACCAGGCGATGTGGCTCAGGAACCGCTCGACGACGCTCCGGGCGATCGGCGCGATGGACGTCGCGTTGTGGGACATCGCCGGCAAGGTGGCCGGCCTGCCCATCCACCGGCTCCTCGGCGCGTACCGGGAGAGCGTGCCGGCGTACGCCAGCTCCGCGGTCTTGCGGTCGGCAGAGGCGTATGCCGAGGAGGCGGCGATGTTCAGGTCGGCGGGGTGGACGGCCTACAAGATCCACCCGCCGACCGAGCCCCAGCGGGACATCGAGGTCTGCGAGGCCGTCCGGCGGGCCGTGGGGGACGGGTTCACGGTGATGCTGGACGGGAGCTGGGCCTACACCTATCCCGAAGCGCTCCGGGTGGGGAAGGCCATCGAGGCGCTGGGGTTCTACTGGTACGAGGACCCGCTGGCCGACGACGACCTCTACACCTACGTCAAGCTGAAGCGGCAGCTTCACATTCCGATCCTGGCCACCGAGTACTCCCCCGGCGGCTTCACCGCGTTCGCCCCGTGGATCACGGCCCAGGCGACCGACTTCCTGCGCGGAGACGTGGCGGTGAAGGGCGGGATCACGCCGCTGGTGAAGACGGCACACCTCGCCGAGGCCTTCCACATGAACCTCGAGATTCATCACGGAGGGAACTCGCTCAACAACGTGGCGAACCTCCACGTGAC
>CAZDYT010000079.1:0-10838 GCA_964509395.1 uncultured bacterium | reverse complement strand
GCGGAGGGGGCGCTCAGCCGTTCCCCTGTCTCGGTGCTGATCGTGAAGTGAACGGTCGCTCATGCGGGGAGTTGGCGATGAAGGCGTACGCGGCCATGTTCGTCACCGTCTTCCTGGCCGAACTGGGTGATAAGACGCAGTTGGCCACCTTCTTTTTCGCGACAAACCCGGCGGTCAGCAAGGTAGGCGTGTTTCTGGCGGCCGCGAGCGCCCTGATCGTGTCAAGCGCCCTGGCGACCGCCGTGGGGGCGCAGATCGGGACCTGGGTGCCGCCGGAGCCCCTGCGGATCATCGCAGCCCTCGGCCTCATCGGCATCGGGATTTGGATGCTCCTGGTGCGCTCGTGAGGGCTCAACGGGCAGCCGGTGTGGCGTGAGTGAAGCAAGAGGCAAGGGAGGTCAGCCGTGGCCAGGGATCCGGTGTGCGGGATGAACGTGGACGAGAAGACCGCGGCCGCGACGGCCGTCTACCAGGGCAAGACGTACTACTTCTGCGCGCCGGGCTGCAAGGCGAAGTTCGAGAAGGCGCCGGGCCAGTACGTCCAGGGTTGACCGGGAGGATGTGATGGGTGAAGCCACGCTCCGCGTGCTGAACACGGTAACCGACTGGCTCCCCGGGACGCTCCCCTGGCTCCAAGAGCGGAGCTACGATTGGGGATGGGGGCACCCGATGTGGGGGATGTGGGGGCTGTGGGGGGCCTGGGGCATCGCGATGATACTCCTGATGCTCCTGTTCTGGGGCCTCGTGATCGCCGGCGCCATCCTCGGCATCCGCTGGCTCATCGTGCAGGGGAAGGCGCCGCGAGGCGACACGGCGCTCGAGCTTCTCCGCCAGCGATACGCGCGCGGCGAGATCAACAAGGAAGAGTTCGAAGCGAAGAAGCGGGATCTCCTGAGCTGATTCGAAGCTCCCGGACACCACAGGCGCGACGCTCGTAGCGGGTGTCTCTCCCCCAGACCCGGGGGGAGAGGGCCAATCGAGGCGAGCGGCGCGCGTCATACAGGGAGACCAGGGCGTGCAACCGAAACGGCAAACGCTCTCCATCGGGTACTTCATCCTCGCGTTCGTCTTGCTGTGGGGGCTCCAGTCCGTGCTCTTCGGGCCGCACCCGGAGAACCTCAGCTACAGCGAGTTCAAGGCGCTCGTGAAGAAGGGCAAGGTGACCGACCTGGTGATCGACCGGGAAACCATCACGGGCACGCTCGCCGCGGAGGGGCTGGAGGGCATCCTGCCTCCGGAGAAGCTCGCCGAGCTGAAGCGGCTCGGCAAAGGCGTGCATCGGTTCACGACGGCGCGCGTCGAGGATCCCGGATTGGTCCCCGAGCTCGAGGCGGCGGGGGTGCGCTTCACCGGCCGGGTGGAGAATACCTGGCTCACCCTCCTGCTCTCCTGGGTCCTGCCCGCCCTGATCTTCGTCGGCGTGTGGGTGGTGCTCATGCGCCGCATGGGCCCCCAGAGCGGGCTCATGGCGATCGGCAAGAGCAAGGCGAGGGTCTACGTCGAGCGGAGCACCGGCGTGTCGTTCGACGACGTCGCCGGAATCGACGAGGCGCGCGGGGAGCTGATGGAGATCGTGGACTACCTCAAGAACCCGCAGCGCTATCGCCGGCTCGGGGGGAAGATCCCGAAGGGCGTCCTGCTGGTCGGCGCGCCCGGGACGGGCAAGACCTTGCTCGCCAAGGCCGTGGCCGGGGAGGCCCGCGTCCCGTTCTTCAGCCTGAGCGGGTCCGACTTCGTCGAGATGTTCGTCGGCGTCGGGGCAGCCCGCGTCCGCGACCTCTTCGCCCAGGCGCAGGCCAAGGCTCCGAGCATCATCTTCATCGACGAGCTGGATGCCCTCGGGAAGGCGCGGGGAATCAGCCCGAGCGTCGGCGGCCACGACGAGCGGGAGCAGACGCTCAACCAGCTCCTCGCGGAGATGGACGGCTTCGACACGGAGAAGGGCGTCATCATCATGGCGGCGACCAACCGGCCCGAGATCCTCGACCCGGCCCTCCTGCGCCCGGGCCGCTTCGACCGCAAGGTCGTGATCGACCGGCCGGACCTCAAGGGACGCGAGAAGATCCTCCGCGTCCACACCCGAGCCGTGAAGGTCGCGCCGGCGGTCGACCTGGCGCTGGTAGCCGCGAAGACCGCGGGGTTCGTCGGGGCAGACCTCGCCAACCTCGTCAACGAGGCGGCCCTGGGGGCGGCGCGGGCGGGCAAGGACGCCGTCGGGATGGCGGACTTCGACGAGGCCATCGACCGGGTGGTGGCCGGGCTCGAGCGGAAGTCCCGGGTCATCAATCCGCGGGAGAAGGAGATCGTCGCCCACCACGAGGCCGGCCACGCGCTGGTGGCCGAGTCACGGACGCACGCCGACCGCGTGGCCAAGATCTCGATCATCCCGCGCGGGGTGGCCGCGCTGGGCTACACGCAGCAGCTCCCCACCGAGGACCGCTACCTCATGACGCGCGCCGAGCTGCTCGATCGGCTGGACGTGCTCCTCGGGGGTCGCGTGGCGGAGGAGATCGTGTTTGGCGACGTCTCCACGGGGGCCCACGACGACCTCCAGCGCGCCACCGACATCGCCCGCCACATGGTCACGCGCTACGGGATGAGCGAGGCGCTGGGCCTCGCCACCTTCGAGGAGCCGCGCCAGGCCCTGTTCCTCCCCGTGCCGGCGGGTGGGCCGAAGGAATACAGCGAGGAGACCGGGCGGATCATCGACACGGAAATCCGGAACCTCATGGAGGCGGCCCACGTGCGGGTCCGGGAGACTCTGACCGCGAAGCGCCCGGTGCTCGAGGCGCTGGCGAAGCTCCTGATCGAGAAAGAGGTCGTGACCCGGGAGGCGCTCACGGGACTCCTGAGCGCGGCCGAAGCCCGGGTCGTGACGCGCCGTCCGGGCGATTCCCTCTCGCCGACGGACCGTGGTCCATGATCGAGCTCGCGGTCGTGCTCCGAAGGTCCACGGAGGCACCCCGAATTCCTTGAACGGCGAGGCCTAGAGCCATGCGCATCATCCTCTACACCGGCAAAGGCGGGGTCGGAAAGACCACCGTGGCCGCGGCCACCGCGCTCAGCTGTGCGGAGCGCGGGCACCGCACCCTCGTGATCAGCACCGATCCCGCGCACAGTCTCGCCGATGCCTTCGATCGGCCCCTCGGACCTGCGCCCACGCTCGTCTGCCGGAACCTGTGGGGGCAGGAGGTCAACGTTCTCGAAGAGATCCGCACGAACTGGGGCGACATCGCGCAGTACCTCACGGCCCTGTTCTCGAGCCGCGGGATCGACGAGGTCGTCGCCGAAGAAATGGCGGTCCTCCCGGGGACGGACGAGCTGTGCGCGCTGCTTCAGATCCGGGCGCACGCGAGGGAGGGGCGCTTCGATTGTCTCATCGTGGACTGCGCTCCGACCGCCGAGACCCTCCGCCTCCTCTCCTTCCCGGACGCGGCGCGATGGTACATGGAAAAGCTGTTCCCCTGGGAGCGCCGGATCATGCGCACGGTCCGGCCGGCCATCCAGCCGCTGGTCGACATCCCCCTCCCCCGCGATCAGGTCTTCGCGGCCATCGAGCGGCTGTTCGCTCGCGTCGAGGAGGTCAAGCGGTTGCTCATCGATTCGACTCGCTCGACGGTGCGGCTCGTGCTGAACCCGGAGAAGATGGTGATCAAGGAAACGCAGCGCGGCCTGACCTGCCTGAACCTCTACGGGTATGCCGTCGATGCGGTCGTCAACAACCGCGTCTTTTCGGAGGAGCTGGGCGAGCGAGCGTTGGCCCGGTGGCGGAAGATTCAGGCCCGATACCGCCAGGTGATTGCTGAGGCGTTCGCGCCCCTGCCGGTGTGGGACATCCCGTTCTTCGACCGCGAGGTCGTCGGACTGCCGATGCTCGGCAGGATGGCCGCGGCCCTCTTTGCCGACCGGGACCCCGTGAAGGTCTACACCGCTGGGCCGGTCCAGACCCTGCGAAAGGAGCGGGACGGATACACCCTCTCGCTCCAGATCCCGTTCGCTCGGAAAGAGGACATCGCTCTCGACAAGATCGACGACGAGCTCGCCGTCTCCATCGGCAACTTCCGCCGAACCCTGTTTCTGCCGCGCGCCCTGGTGTCCTCCGACGTGGCGGGCGCGATGCTGGAGGCGGGATGGCTTCGGATCGCGTTCCGGCAACGAGCCCGGCGCGCGACAGGCGAGACGGCCGAAGGGATGCCCCGCGGGCGACAGAGGGAGCCGCGCGGGCCGCACGGATAGGGCGGATACGGAGGATCGACGATGGTGCGCAAGGCACGCGGTGCGTGGGCAAGGGCGCAGGCAGCGAAGCTGGTGAGAAGCCTCACGCGCGGCTGGGAACGCGGCGCGCAGAAAGCGGTGTCGCCGGAAGTCCGGGCGCACCTGCGGGCAGCGGCCAAGGAAGGGCTCCTCGCCATGGCGATCCTGTGCGAGGAGATCTTTCGGGGCGCCGAAGAGCAGACCCGACGGGCGCGGCGCCGCGTCGAGCGCATCTCCATCGAAGGCAGGTCGCCGAGGCGGCCGACGTCGCGGGCGCGGCGCCGGCGCTGACACCGGAGGGGCGTCCCCGGCCGTCCGCGGTGTCACGCCGGGGGCCCGAGGCGACCGACGGGGTGGTCGACCCCGCCGACCCGAACGCGCCCGCGACCCGTCGTTCGCTCCAGACAAATGGCGTAGTTGGCTCATTCCCACGGACCGAGCCGGCGCGAACATACGAACAGCCGAGGCCACGGCCGTAGCGGAGAGCGCCTCACAGCCTGCGTCGGAGGAGCGAGGATGGAGCCTGACACCGCATCGAGAGAAGCCAGCCAGTGTCCCTTCTTCGTGGCCGTGATGGCAGATCAGCTCTGGCTTGACCCCGTGAGCGCCTACTGCCGGACGCCTGGGGGGCGCGTGCGAGTCCCGGCCGAGGCAACGGCCTGGGGCCTCTGCATGACGGCCGCCCATCGGCTCTGCCCCGGCTACCTCGCGGCGGTCGCTGAGACCAGGAGAAGCGCCAGCGCCACCGGGTGAAGCACCGGGGAACCTCAGCGATGATCTGGCAGGCCGAGGAGACGAGAGGGATGGCTGGGGAATACCCGAGCGACGTGGCCGCAAGGCGTCGCGAGGGAGGCTCACGTGATTCCTGGATGGCTGGACGCAATCGAGGATGAAGTGGCGATAGCCCTGGCCGCCCGCGGGCGCCTCTCGGCGTGCGAGCTCGCCCAGTCGCTGGCTGTCTCGGAGGCCTCGGCGGTCAGCTACTTCACCCTGCTGGCCTCGGCGGGCCGGCTCAGCATCGATGCGGTTTCGTTGCCGCCGGGAGCACACCAGCACGCGGAGGGCGCCCGGGTACGACCCGCGGCCTGACGGGCGCGTAGCCCGCATCGGGGCACGCGCGCCCGGCCTGGGCCGCCAGCCCCGGCTGCCCGAGGCCGGCGGGGCGCGCGAGGCTTCCCGATGGGTCAGGCCTTGATGCCGTGCTTCGCGAGCAGGCGGTGCAGCGTCTTCCGGTCCACGCCGGCGGTCTTGGCCGCCTGCGAGATGTTACCGCCGTGGCGCCGCAGGAGGTCGGTGAGGTACTCCTCGGTGAAGACGCGAAGCCACGCCTCGCGCGCTTCCCGGAGCGGAAGCTCCTTCCCGGAGAGCGCCGGGGCCGGCCGGCCGCGGCCCCGGATGTGCTCCGGGAGATCGCGCAACTGCAAGGTGGGCCCGTCCGCGAGGGCGCACGCGCGCTCGATCACGTTCTGAAGCTCGCGGATGTTCCCGGGCCAGGCGTTGGCCTCCAGCACGGCCAGGGCGTCGGCGTCGATCCCCTCGAGAGGCTGCTCGCGGTTGCGCCCATAGCGGCCGAGGAAGCGGTACGCGAGCAGGGCGACGTCGCCCTGGCGCTCGCGGAGCGGCGGGAGGGTGATCGCGATCACGTTCACCCGGTAGAAGAGCTCCTCGCGGAACTCCCGCTTCCGGACCGACTCCGCCAGGTCGCGGTTCGTGGCCGAGACGAGCCGGACGTCCACCGGGATGAGCTTCGTCCCGCCGACCCGCCGGATCTCGCGCTCCTGGAGGGCGCGGAGGAGCTTCGCCTGGAGCCCCAGGGGCAGCTCGCCCACCTCGTCGAGGAACAGGGTCCCCCGATCGGCCACCTCGAACATCCCCGGCTTGGCGCGGTCGGCCCCCGTGAACGCACCCCGCTCGTGGCCGAACAGCTCTGACTCGAGCAGGTTCTCCGGGAGGGCCGCGCAGTCGACCGGCACGAAGACCTCCGCTGCCCGGGGGCTATTGGCGTGGATCGCTCGGGCGATCAGCTCCTTCCCGGTCCCCGACTCGCCCTGGATGAGGATGTTCGCCTCGGAGCGCGCGGCCTTGCGGACGAGGTCGAAGACCGCCAGCATCGCCGGACTCTCCCCGACGAGCTTGTCGAAGCCGACCTGCGGCGAGAGCGACTCCCTGAGCCGCCGGTTCTCCTCGACGAGATGTCGCTTCGCCACCCCGCGCTCGACCACCAGCCGGAGCGCGTCGTTCGACGGCAGCGGCTTGAGGAGGTAATCGAACGCGCCAGCCCGCATCGCTTCGACGGCCGACTGGATGGTGCCATGCCCGGTGATCACGACGACCACGATGTCGGGGTCGAGCTCGAGCGCCCGCGTGAGGATGGCCATCCCGTCCACCCGCGGCATCTGGAGGTCGGTGAGGACGACGTCGGGCGACTCGGCCTCGAGGAGCCCGAGCGCCCGCTCGCCCTGCGTGGCGGTGACGCACAGATAGCCGTCCCGCTCGAGGACGCGCGCCCAGTTCGACACGACGTCCGGCTCGTCATCGACGATCAGGACCCGCGCAGCCTTCTGCTTCATGCCGCTGCCTTCCGTCAGGATCTCCGGTCGAGGCCGGCTCGCCCGGCGGGCTGGTGCCCGCTGTGGGCGTGGTCATCTCCGTCATGATACCGCGTCCTCCGGTCGGGATGTCGCCCGGACCGGCTCGCCCTCCGGTCGGATGGCCTCCCACGCTCGACAGGCGTCAGGGAAAGGGATCCGACTCCCGCCTCATCGGCGCTGGAGACTCCGCCCACCCGACCCGGCGCTTGACCGCTCCGGGACGACAGGCTACGCTGAGCACGCCGTTGCTCGCTCGCCGGCCCGAGTGGAGGCGCCGGCAGGACGTGCCGTCGCTGCCGCCAGACCAATCCTCCGAACCGTGACCGCCGGGCGACGACGCTGGCCACAACGAACGACTCCCATGAGGCGAGGAGCGGCGATGAAGCACATCGAGCCCGACCGCGAGATGTACCTGATGGACGCCGAGCCAGACACGCGCCCCGCGCTCACGATCGCGCCGGGAGAGGTCGTGGTCGTGGAGGTGCGCGAAGGGTTGAGCGGGCTCCGCGATCCTTCGCGCCTGCCCACGCCCTTCACCGCGGAGGCCGTGGGCCATCCGCTTGGAAAAATCACGGGGCCCATCTTCGTGGAGGGGGCCGACGCCGGCGACTCACTTCGCGTGGAGCTCCTGGCCATCGACGTGGGACGGGAGGGCGTCACCGTCGTGCTGAGGAACTTCGGATTCCTCATCCACGAGTTCCCTGGTCCCTCCATGCGGGTCTCTCCCATCCATGACGGGATGATCCACTTCGGGCGCCTTCCGATTCCCATCCGGCCGTCGCTCGGCACCCTCGCGACCATGCCCACTGAGCTCGAGCATTTCGGGTACGCCGGGCCTCACGGGGGCGATCTGGACCAGAACGAGCTCCGAGCCGGCACCATCTGTCACCTGCCGGTCTTCCGCCCCGGGGGCCTCTTGTTCCTGGCGGATCCCCACGCGATCATCGGCGACGGGATCACCTGCGGGACGGGTCTCGAGTGCGACGCCACGGTCACGCTCCGGGTGACGGTCGAGCGGCCCGCGTTCCTCGATCGGCCCGTCATCGAGACGGCGGAGACCCTCCAGATCGTGGGCACCGCTCCGACGCTGGAGGACGCCTGCCGCGACGCCGCTCGGGCCGCCATCCGCTACATCACGCGGACGACGCGGCTCTCCGGCGAGGAGGCGTACATGCTCTGCTCGCTGGTCGGGGACTTCAAGATCGGGACCTCGCCGCGACCCGTGATGGCGGTCCGGCTCGTCCTGCCCAAGGCGATCCTCACTCAGGCCATCTGAGAGACGCCAAGCCCAAGCCCCGCGGCGGCGCCGACGGCGTTCGCCCTCTTGCGGAGGACTCGCACCCCGCTCGGCGTCGGCGGCGCACCGGGCGGGAGGAGCTCATCGCCGAGCATCGGGAAGAGAAAACCCCGCGTGGGAAATGTCCGGCCACACCGGCTGGGTGCATTCCCACGCGGGAGCGCGGCGCTGAATCCCTCGGGCCAGCGCTCTCGAGCCGGCCGGGGCGGGCCCGAACCGCCGGTCGTGGCGGCAGCGCTCACGGGTAAAGCCGAGCAAGCGGTGTGCCAGGAGCGCTGGACCCAATTGCCGCGCGCACCCGCAAATGAGGGTAAACCCGGCGCGGCCCCGAATCCGCGCGTGCCCACATTCTTGGCGCCCGTTCCGGACATTTCCTTACCGGCCCGTCCGGCCGGCTCAGGGATGGCCCGAAGTTCAGCCGGTCGCAGGATGGAGTGATGGAGCAGCATCGGGAGACCACGCGGAACGCCGGCCAGCCGGAAGCCGGTGGCATGACCATCGTCTCGTGCCCCATCCACGGGATCGCCTTCGACGTGGAGCGCGAGGCATGTCCCGAATGCGCGAAGGGGCAGGACCAGGCGGCGGTCCAGCGATAGCCGTCGGACGTCGTCGCGGCGAGGATCCGCGAGAGCCGCGCTGGCGAGTCGGCCGGCTCAGCGACCTCCGAGATCGAGTGTCGCCCCTTCGGTGCCAGGGCTGAGCTGAAAGGGGAGGTCGAACGAGTTCTGCGCCTCTTCGATGAGGCGGTCGAGCGTCAGGTCGTCGTGACCGGGGTCGTGGTGGAAGGTGAGGAGGCGCTTGACGCCGGCCGCTGCGGCAAATCGAAGCGTCTGGGGGATCGCGCTGTGCCCCCATCCCACGCGCTCGGGATACTCCGTGGCACTGTATTGCGCGTCGTGGATGAGGAGCTCCACGCCGGCCGCCAGGACGAACCCCGAGGTCCAGTCCGGCGCCCCCGGGAACCCAGGGGCGCCGAGCGCCAACTCGTGATCGGGGATGTAGGCGATGGAGGTCGTGTCTTCGGTGATCCGGTAGCCCACGGTCGGCCCCGGGTGACAGACGAGCGCGGCGACGATCTGAAGTCCCCCGACCTCGAAGCGCTCCAGGGGCACGTCATGGAGCGTGAGGCGGCATGGCAGGTCCCGAAGTCGGATCGGGAACAGGGGGGGCGAGAGGTAGCGGGCGAGGCGCGCGCGCAGGTCGAGGGTCGTCGACGGTGGGCCCCAGATGTGGACCTCCTGCCCCGGCTGATCCAGGGGCCTGAAGAATCCGAGCCCCTGGATGTGATCCATGTGGAGGTGGGTCAGGAGGACGTCCACGCGAGGCACGTCCGGTCCCAGCGTCCCACCGAGGCGTCGAATCCCGGTCCCGGCGTCCAGGACCACCAGCGAGCCGTCGGCCCCGCGCACCTCGACGCACGAGGTGTTTCCCCCGTAGCGCACCGTTTCCGGTCCGGGGGTCGCCACCGACCCCCGCGTGCCCCACAGGCGGATCTTCACGGGCCGTGCTGCTCCCAGAAGATCGCCACCGCTCCCAGGTGCCGGCCCCCCTGCCCCTCCAGCGGGAAAGCCGTGGCCTCGATCCTCCGGGAAACGCCGTCGAGCCCTCGAATCCAGAACGCGCGATGGGCCGCCCGATGCTTCTGGAGCGCGACGACCAAGGGGAGGGCTTCGGGCGGCAGGGGCGAGCCGTCTTCCGCGGTCGGCGTGAAGATCGTCGACCACTCCTCCAGGGGCATCTCGCCGGTCTCGTCATATCGACGGCCGAGGAGCGCCTCGGCCGGCTCGTTGTAGAACAGGAGCTGTCCGGCCGGGTCCACCAGGAAGATCGGCATGGCGAGAGAGCTCGCGAGCTGCCGCATGAGGATGAGCTCAACGGCTTTCTGCGCCATCACCGCCTCCGCCCGCGTCGGCGCGACTCGCCCCGGCGGGCCATCGTCAGTGGAGAATGTAGTGCAGGATATGCGGCCGAAATCTACGCCCCCCGTGGAGGAGCGTCAAGCCACTTCTCGACCCTTCCCGCGCCCCGGGCTAGCCCTAACCGGCGATTCCGCGTGGACGACGCGGCGACGGAGGTCCGCGGGTGACGCGGTGTGGAACCGGGAACGCTCCCACCGATAAGTGCGGAGGGAGACGAAGGTCGCCGCGGAACGCGACCACCGAACCCGGTAGCGTCCTGACGGAGTCCGCCTGTCGCCTTGCGGGTGTTGGCCCCCTGACGCCGGCGCGAGGCCGCCGCGGCTCCAGGGCCCCGCCCGAGAGACGTCCGGGTTGATACCGAAGATTTTCGGGTTTGGGGGCCCCCTTTGTTACAGTGACACCGATGGTGAGACGCGGCTTCGCCATCTCCGGGTGATGGACTTTCTGTCGGACACGCCTACGGTTGCCCGCTCCTATTGTCCCGGTTGCGAGCCCGACGCCGACCCCAGCCGCCAGGTTCTCGACGTCCACTGGTGCGACGCTCACACACCGGTGCGGGACGGCCTTGACGACGCAGCCGTCACCTCGGACACCTACCTACCCGGAAATGCGGAAGCGGGCGGCGAGGGCAACAAGCGCTGGTGTGATCTGCTGCACCGGGACCAGGCGACCAGCTGACCGCAGGGCTGGCCCGATCCGTGCGCGAAACACACGCGAGCCCCGGGACGGCCGCGCGGGTGACGCGGCGAACGGGGCGCCCCACGGCGCGGAGCGCAC
>CAZDYT010000078.1:8563-10865 GCA_964509395.1 uncultured bacterium | reverse complement strand
TGTCGAACCAGAGATCATAGGCGGGGACGAAGTGACTCCACTGCACGATCCGGAGACTGGTGCCGCGGATCTGGGCCGGCGCCTGCCTCGCCGCGAGCATCGTCGCCAGCGAGGCGCCGGCCGCGCCGACGGCCCCGGTTCGCAAGAAGTCGCGCCGGGTGAGCTGGCCGTTGGTCGGACCGTTAGCCGTTACGTTCATGCGCCACCTCCTGTCAGCCGATAGGCCATTGAACCCCGTCGTTCACCCGTCTATTCGGGACGGCGCAGGGGGACTCGCTGAGCCTGGAGCCAACAGAGCCGCCTCCCGCCGGCCAGACAGACAGCTCCTGGACACCGGGCCCTCGTCACGGAGGCATGTCATTTTTGGCCACATTCGGGCTCGATGATAGGGAAAGGGTCAGCCGCGGCCCGAGTCCCGCACTTGGCCCCGCAATTAGCATTAGGCACGTGGCTTTGTCAAGCGGTATTTTTCAAACGGGCGGGGCGGATAGCCGGTACCCGAGACCCCGCGCCACCCCCACTCTCACGAGGAGACTAAAGCCATGGGGATCGCCAGCGCGAACCCTGCGTGGGACCGCAGCGAACGGCTCCGCAACCTCTACACGGGCGTGGTGGCGGACGTCCTGGACGACCTGGGCTACCGCCATCAGTGCTTGCCCGCGGACATCCGGCCCCTGGATCGGACGATGAAGGTCGCCGGGCCGGTCTATCCGGTTCGGGGCCGGGCGCGACAGGCAGACGACGGCGCCGACCCCCGGTACCGGCAGATCGAGATGCTCGAGCACATCCCTCCCGGCAGCGTCGTCGTCATCGATCCCGGGGACGAGTCGACGGCGGCGCACTGGGGCGAGCTGATGAGCCAGGTCGCGCGGGCGCGGGGGGCGACGGGAACGGTCATCGCGGGGGGACTGCGGGACTCGCCGCAGATCCTCGAGATCGGGTATCCGGTATTTTGCCGCTACCACTCGCCGCTGACCGCGGTCTGGCGCTGGGAGATCACCGACTTCGACGTTCCCGTAGAGATCGGGCGCGTCGCCATGCGGCCCGGCGACTTCGTGCTGGGGGACATCGACGGGCTCCTGATCATCCCCGCCGCCGTCGTCGAGCAGGTGATCGAGAGGGCCGAGGACGTCAAGGCCAAGGAGTCGGTGGTTCGCGATCGCCTGCAGCACGGCGGGGACATCCGGGCGCTCTTCGAGCGATACCGGGTGTTTTGACGATCTTCGGAGGGGGGTTCCACCCCCCTCCGACTGAGGACCAGGGAGGAGCGATCATGCCCATCGCGAAGGTCAACGGCGTGGGGATCTACTACGAGGAGGCCGGCCGCGGCCGGCCGCTCTGCTGGGCGCACGGGTTCGCCTGCGGCGCGGCGATGTGGGAGCCGCAAGTCCCGGTGTTCGCCGACCGATACCGGGTGATCACGTTCGACGCGCGGGGGCACGGCGCCTCGGAGGTCCCGGCGGCGCCCGAGGCGTACTCGCAGCCGACGGCGGTGGAGGACCTCCACCAGCTCCTCCGGCACCTGGGGATCAGGCAGGCGTGCGTCGGGGGGCTCTCGATGGGCGGCAACGTCGCCCTCAACTTCGGCCTCGCCCACCCCGAGATGGTGGCCGGTCTCATCATCGCCGACACGGGGGCCGGGTCGGACGACCCGGCCGGGTGGCGAGAGACGGTCACGGAGTGGGCCGCGATCCTGGAGGCCCGGGGCATCGAGGCCTTTGCGGACGTGATGATGGCACACCCGTTCCTCGCGCCCTACGCGGCGCAGGGGCCAGGGGCGGCGCGCCGGATGCGGAGCCTCGTGACCACGCACCGGGCGCAGGGGCTCGCCCACACGCTCCGCGGGGTCCTCGCCACCCGGCCGCCGATCTACGCGCTCGAGTCCCGGCTGAAGGCCCTCGAGATCCCCGCACTGGTCATCGTGGGGGAGCACGACGCACCCTGCGTCGAGGTCTCCCGCTACATGGCCGAGACCCTGCCGCAGGCCGAGCTGGTGGTGATCCGGGGGGTCGGCCACATGGCGAGCCTCGAGGACCCGGCAACTTTCAACGCGGCCGCGGACCGGTTCCTCGCCCGGCTCTGGTGCGGGTGATGCTCGGCGGGGGGGCTGCGCCCCCCTCCGACGGCCCTCCCGGGCCTGCCTTCCCCCAAGACACGCCGGCGTCGGGCCGCATGCGCGCGTTCCGGCAGCGTGCTAGACTCGGGCCACATCCGATCGACGCCGCCGTTGTGCGCGCTCGCGATGGAGGAGGAGCGGGATGACCCTGCACGAGTTCGTTCCGTCGAACGATCTCCTCGACAG
>CAZDYT010000078.1:0-8463 GCA_964509395.1 uncultured bacterium | reverse complement strand
GGAGGAGCGGGATGACCCTGCACGAGTTCGTTCCGTCGAACGATCTCCTCGACAGGCCGGCGGACCTGCGCGGACGGATGGACCGGGACGGGTTCCTCTTTCTGCGCGGCCTCCTGCTCCGCGACGAGGTCGTGGAGGTGCGCCGGGCCCTCCTGGAGTGCTGTCGCGAGGGCGGATGGCTCGTCGGCGGCTCCGAGCTCGGCGAGGCGCGGGTGGACGCGGCCCGAGCCTGCGTCGAGCCGGAGCCCGCGTTTCTCGACGTCTACTACCGGGTCCAGCGGCGGGAAGCGTTTCACACGTTCGCGCACCATCCGGCGCTCCTGCGCGTCATGGCGACGCTTCTGGGCGAGCCGCCGCTGCCGCACCCGCAGAAGATCGCCCGGTTCATCTTCCCCCAGAACCTCGATCACACGACGCCCCCGCACCAGGACTTCGTCTTCATCCAGGGCACCCCGGAGACCTACACGGCGTGGATCCCGCTCGGCGACTGCCCGAAAGCGCTCGGGGGGCTCCAGCTCGACGCGGGGTCCCACCGGGGCGGCATCTTGGAGTATCACGCGAGCCTGGGCGCGGGGGGCATGTCCATCCGCCCGGAGACGCTGCCGGACCGCTGGCACTCCACCGACTACCGGGCCGGCGACGTGGTGGTCTTTCACAGCCTGATGGTGCACCGGGGCCTCCCCAATCTCACCGGCGACCGGCTGCGTCTCTCGGTCGACTACCGCTACCAGGCCCCCTCGCAGCCGATCTGCGAAACCTCCCTCCGGCCGCACATGGGGGAGCTCACGTGGGAGGAGGTCTACCGCGGCTGGCAGGCCACCGCGTACCGGTACTACTGGAAGCGCCTCGACCTCCGGATCGTCCCCTACGACCCGCGATACGTGGAAAACCGGGACCGCGAGGCCTTCGAGCTGGCCCGGCAAGGCAATCCGGTCGCGCGGGCCGCCTTGCTGCGGATCGCCCAGCGGAACCCGGACCCCTCGCGCCGCGCGGAGGCCCAACGGGCGCTCGCCGAGCTCGAGTCGCGTCTCCCGGCGCAACGAGGGGGCGCGGCACGCTGAGCGCTCGTCACGTCGCGTGAACCCGATGCCGACCGCGACGTGGGATCTGCGCGGCTTGGTCGTGGCGGTGACGGGCGGCACGCGGGGGATCGGTCTCGGGATCGCCGAGGGGTTCGCGGCGGCGGGGGCCACCGTCTGGATCGGAGCACGGGACGCGACGGTCGGCCACGCGGCCCCGGCGCGGTTCCGCGCCAGGGGCCAGTCGGCCCGGTTTCACCCGCTCGACGTGACCAGCCGGGCCTCGATCCGCGCCTTCCGGGACGAGTGCCTGCGCGAGGCGGGACGCATCGACGTCTGGGTGAACAACGCGGCGGCCATGGCCCGAAAGGCGCTCCTCGAGACGAGCGAGGAAGAGTGCGACCGGATGCTGGCCGTCAACGTGCGGGGGGTGATCCTCGGCTGCCAGGCGGCCGGCGAGGCGATGATCGCCGGCGGCGGGGGATGCATCATCAACATCTCCGCGACCTCGTCGGCGGCCCCGGCCCGGAACGCCGCCGTGTACGGCGCGACCAAGGCCGCCGTCTCGCAGCTCACGCGGATGCTCGCCCTCGAGTGGGCGCCCCACGGCATCCGCGTCAACGCCATCGCGCCCGGAGTGGTCCCCACCGACCTGAACGCCCACATCGTCGACAACCCGCGAGAGCGCCAAGCGATCCTGGCCCGGATCCCTCTGGGCCGGCTGGGGACCCCGGCCGACGTGGCGGCGGTGGCGCTGTTTCTGGCCTCTCCGGCAGCGGCGTACTTGACCGGCCAGGTGATCTTCGTCGACGGCGGCCGGACGGTGACCTGAGGCCCGGCGACGGCGCGCCCCGCTCAAACGACGGCGCACGCCCCTCCGTCGACGTTGAGGGCCACGCCGTTGATGTAGCTGGCCCGCGCGGACGCCAGGAAGGCGATCATGTCACCGGCCTCCTCCGGCTCGCCGCTCCGCTCCAGCGGGCACCCGCGCTGCCGGGCCATCTCCGCGTAGAACGCCTCCCGGGCCAGGGACGGGTTCCGCTCCCTGGCGGCATGGTACTGCCGG
Source organism: uncultured bacterium (assembly GCA_964509395.1). Lineage (GTDB taxonomy): Bacteria > Methylomirabilota > Methylomirabilia > Rokubacteriales > DASRDR01 > CAZDYT01. The sequence goes on along the minus strand of CAZDYT010000078.1, from coordinate 6,378 downwards.
TCGTTCTGGCCGCTCTTGATGGCGCCGATGAGCACGCAGTTCACCAGGATGTTGTCCTTCGCCAGCTCCCGGGACAGCACCTTGGTCAGCGTCATGCCGGCGGCCCGGCTCACCGAAGTGGGCATGGACCGCGCCCCGGGGGTCTTGGCGTGCCAGTTCAGCACGTTGATGATGCGGCCCCCGCCCCGGGCCCGCATGTGGGGGACCGCGAGACGAGTAGAGCGGAGGGCGGCGAAGAGCTTGAGCTCCAGATCCGCATACCAGGCCTGGTCGGTGACCTCCTCGAAGGTCCCCGCGGCGCCCACGCCGGCGTTGTTCACCAGAATGTCCAGTCCTCCCCAGGTGGCGACGACGGTGGCGACGAGGTGCTCGAGCGCCTCGGGCTTGGCGACGTCGGCCACGATGGGCAGCACCTCTCCGCCCGTCGCGTGCTTGATTTCGCTCGCTGCCGCTTCGAGCACGCTGCGCCGGCGCGCGCAGATCGCCACCCTGGCGCCTTCCCGCGCCAGGGAAGCCGCCGTCGCCTTCCCGATGCCCTCGCTGCCGCCCGTCACGATCGCCACCTTGCCCTCAAGCCCCAAGTCCATGGCTGACCTCCCCGGGATGCAGGACACCCCGATGATCCCGACCCCTCGGGTGTTGACCCTCCCACCTGCCGAAGGACCGCTGCCTTGGTCTGAGTGTCGCCGGATGGTATATAGAACCGGTATGCCGAGGACGACGGATGACTGAGCACGCGTCGCCCGGGCTGGCCTTCGTCGGCGCGGGCTCGCTCGGCCAGGCGTTCGCGGCCCTCCTCGCCGCGAGCGGTCAGGCGGCCACCCTCCTCGCGACGCCGACGACCGCGGCGCGTCTTCGCGAGGCGGGGCGCATCCGGCTCCGGGGGGTGGTCACCCTGGACGTGCCCGTCGCGCCCGCACCGGCGCCGAGCGCGACCGTCGGGGTGACGGCCGACCCGTCGAGGCTGCCCGCCGGCGTGGGCGTGCTGTTCGCCACCAAGGGCCACCAGCTCGCGGGGGCGATCCAGGCCGTTCGCTCCGTCTGGCCTCCCGCCGGCGACACCGCCGCCTGGGTGGGCGGCCTCCAGAACGGCGTCGTCAAAGACGACCGGCTCGCCGGCGCGTTCGGGGCGGAGCGGGTCGTCGGAGCCGTGACGATCCTCGGCGCCCAGCGCGAGCCGGACGGGCAGGTGACCGTGACCACTCTCGGCGCCACCTACCTCGGCGAGCTCGACGGGGGACCCACGACGCGCGTGAGGGCCGCCGCGGAGACCCTCCGAAAAGCCGGCATCCCGGCGGAGGAGTCCGCCCACATCCGCAGCGTGCTCTGGTCCAAGGCGTGCAACGCGGCGGGGATCTTCGGGGTGTCGGTGCTCACCCGCACGAGCATCCCGCGGCTGCTCCGTGACCCCGACCTGATCCGCGCGTTCCTCGCCCTGGTTCGGGAGGCCGCCGCCATCGCCGCCGCCCACGGCATCCCGGTCGGCGACTACGTGAACTTCCCGATTCGCACGTTCGTCAGCCGACCGGACGAGGACACGGTCGCGGCCATCACGGCGCGGGCATCCGCGTCCGGCCCCACGCCGGGCGCCGAGATCATCCCCTCCATGACCCAGGATCTGCTCGCCGGCCGCGCGCTCGAAGTGGACGAGGCGATCGCCGACCTGGTCGAGCGGGCCGAGCGCGCGGGTGTCGCCGTGCCGCGCCTGAGGCTCGTCAGGGACATGATGCGGGGGATCGATCCGGGCCGGCACCCGCGCGGAGGTCCGACCGACCCTCGGTGAGGTCGTCCTCACTCGCGGCCGGCGGAGGCGCCTCGCCGGTCACTGGACGGATAACCTGGTGTCATCACGCTGCCCGGCCTTCATCACCAGGTGCACGTCGCCCAGGGCCTCCACCCGCTGGAGCGGGTTGCCCCGGACCGAGATGATGTCGGCCAGCTTACCCGGCTCCAGCGTCCCGATCCGCTCTGGCCAGCCGCAGGCCCCGGCCGCGTGCTCGGTTCCGGCGACGATCAGATCCATCGGCGCCATGCCGAAGTCGGTCAGCATTCGCACCTCCCCCATCAAGCCAATGCCGGCGTCGTCGGAACCCAGCACGTACTTCACCCCCGCCTCCACGGCTCGCCATTGACACTCCCGCACGAGTGCCCTGATCTCTCGCATGTTCTCGTCACGGCGGCGTTGTTCCTCGGGATCGGGCAGCTTGCTCCGCATCGCGAGGAGGCCCACCGTGCCGACAAGGTAGGCTCCGTGTTTCACCATCAGCTCCACGTTCTCCTCATCGAGAAACCAGCCGTGCTCCACGGTGGAGATCCCGGCTCGTAGGCCGACGTTGAGGCCCTGGCCCCCCAAAGCGTGCGCCGCCACGCGCCGGCCGAGGCGGGCGGCTTCGTCGACCGCCGTCCGGATTTCCTCCTCCGACATGTAGTGCGGGATCGTTCGTGCGCGGGCGTGGGGCACGCCCTGGGAGGCGTAGACCTGGAACAGCCCGTTCGTGATGTAGATCTTGATGAACTCGGCGCCCATGCGGAGATTCTCGCGCACGGCGGCGCGCACGGCGTCCACGCCATCGAACGGGGTCCCCAGAACGCCGTGACCGTGGGAGGTCCGAATCCCTTTGCCGCCCGTGATCAGGCGGGGGCCGGGAACGTACCCTCGCTCGATCCCGAGGCGCACGTAGGCGTCCATGAAGTTGTGCTCGGACATGACGCGCATGGTCGTAATGCCGCTGAGCAGCTTGCGGCGCACGTGCTGCACGGCGCGCAAATACTTGATCGGCTCCGGATCCTGGACCTGCTCCAGGGTGCTGCGGGGGTCCTCGTGGGTGATCACGAGATGGCCGTGGGCATCGATCAACCCGGGAAGCAGCGTTTCGTCTCCGACGTCGATCACCTCGGCCCCGGGAGGAATGTGGACGTCCTGCGCGCGCCCCACGGCCGCGATGCTGTCACCCTCGACGAGCACGACCGCGTGCTCGAGGGCCGGCCGGCCGGTCCCGTCGATCAATCGGTGGCTACGAATCGCGAGCATGGCTGATCTCCGCGCTCAAGGAAGCAGTCGCGATGCAGCGATCTTGCGCTGGCAATGCCGCCGCGGGTCCTGGCGCTGCCTTGCCTGAAGCGAATACGCCAGAGGCGCGAGGGAAGTCAAGCCAGATCCCGAGCGATCGTGGCAGCTCCCAGCCGACCCGCCACGGCGATGAGGCGAGCCACGACCCCCTCCCCGGCCGGAAGAAAGCTCGGACCTTGACCCGGCCAGCCGGGCGAGGGACACTGCGCCCGTGGCCACGGGCCGGCGCGGCGCGATCCCGCGCGCGGCGGCCCGGCGCGCCACCCGTTGAGACCACCGCTCCAGGGTGAGGGGACCGATGCCCGCACGGTTCAGCGGGGCGCTTCCGGCTGTGCCGACCGGCGGCCGGCTCCGGCGGCCGCCGGTCCGGCGCCGCCGCGAGATCCTCCTCGCGTACCTCCTCGCCCTGCCGGCCTTCCTCTTCGTCCTCGGCGTCCTGGCGTACCCCGTCGCGTGGCAGGGCTGGACCAGCCTGACGAACCGCTCGGTGCTGCTCGACGGTCCCCCCTCCTTCGTCGGCTTGGACAACTACCTCGCCCTCCTCGGAGACAGCGAGTACCGACGGGCGGCGGCGCATACCGCGGTGTACTTCGTCATCACGACGGTGGCCAAGCTCGTCGTGGGAGTGGCCCTCGCCCTGCTCCTCGCCCGGCCCTTTCCGGGACGGGCCGTGGCGTTCCTCGCGGTCTTCCTCCCCTGGGCCTATCCGGCGGGCGTGACGATCATCGGCTGGTACTGGACCCTCAACCCGCCCCTCATCGCGCCCCACAGTCTCTTCCTGGGTCGGCTCAAGTGGTCGGTGGACACCGTGCTCGGGTTCGGGGCGTACGATTTCCTGAGCGTCGTCCTGTTCAATATCTGGCGGGGCGGCTCGTTCACGGCCGTCTTCCTCCTGGCCGGGCTGAATGCGATCCCGCAGGAGCTCTTCGACTCCGCGGCGCTGGAGTGCAAGGCCGGCTGGCGCCGGTTCTGGTTCGTGACGCTGCCGCTCCTCAGGCGCTTCATGGCCCTCGCCGTGTTCCTCTCCCTCACCACCGCGTTCGCGGACCTGGCCAACATCTGGGTCCTCACGGGAGGTCGGATCATGTTCCCCGTCATCGGGACCCAGGCGTACTGGCTGGGCGTCAACAGCGGCCAGTTCGGCGCGGCGGCGGCCGTCTCCCTGAGCCTGGTGCCGCCCTTGGCCCTGGCCCTCGCGTTTCTCTTTCGGCTGTTCGATCCGCCGCCGGAGCAGACGGCATGACCTGGCGGCGGCGGGGGCGAGACGTCGGCCACGGGTGCCTGCTCCTGATCGCGGCGGGCTACAGCATCCTCCCGATCTACTTCATGCTCGTCCAGTCGCTGAAGACGGCCCAGGAGGACGTGGTCAGTCATCCCCTGATCGTCACCCGGCCGACCCTCGAGAACTACCGGAACCTCTTCGAGCCGGAGCCCGAGTCCGAGTTTCTCGTCCGCCCGCCGGTTGCCTTCCCGGTCTGGGTCCAGAACACCCTCGTCGTGTTCGGGGCCTCCCTGGTGCTCACCCTGGCCTTGAGCCTCCTGGCGGCCTACGGCCTGGGGCGTCTTCAGCCGCCGGGCTGGCGCTGGTGTCGACGGCTCCTCTTCGCCAGCTACGTAGTGCCCCACACCCTCCTCTTCGTGCCCCTCTACGAGCTGGCCGTCCGCTTCAACCTCGACAACAGTCAGCTCGCCCTGGTGATCGTCTACCCGATGCTGTCGATGCCGTTCTGCGTGTGGATCCTCTCGGCGTTCTTCCAGATCCTGCCCCGGGAGATCGAGGAGTCCGCCTACGTCGAGGGCGCCTCCCGGGCCGCCGCCTTCTTCCGGATCATCCTCCCCATGAGCCGGTCGGTGCTGGTCGCGGCGGGGCTTTTCACCCTGGGCACCATCTCCAGCGACATCGTGTTCGCCTCGATTCTGCTCCACAGCTCCGACATCCAGACCGTCGTCGCCGGGCTGGGCGCCATGGACGTGAGCCTGGAGGAGCTGACCGTGGTGGCCGGCATCAACCTGGCGGGCCTTCCCTTGGTGATCCTGAGCGCCCTGTTCGCGCGCGGGTACGTCCGAGGGCTGACGGCTGCGATGGTGGAAGGGGCCTGAGGCCCCGGGAGGGGGGGCTGGGGGCCATCTTGACAGGGGCCGGCCTCTCGACCGATCCTGAGGCCCACCGGGGGAGCGGGCCCACCCGGGCCGGTCCCCGGACCCAGTCCCCAACAGCGTGAAGTTCGCGTAAGATATCGGCCGACGGGAAGGGCCGGCGGCACAGCGCCGGCCGACGGACCACATCGCATCAAGGGGGCGACTCGATGGCACAGGTGGTGCTGAAGGAGCTGGTGAAGAAGTTCGACGAGGTCGTGGCGGTCCGGGACATCAACCTCACGATCAAGGACCAGGAGTTCATGGTCCTCGTGGGGCCATCCGGCTGCGGCAAGTCCACGACCCTCCGGATGATCGCGGGACTCGAGGAGATCACCGCCGGCGAGATCTACATCGGCGAGCGGCTGGTGAACGATTTGCCGCCGAAGGACCGCGACATCGCGATGGTGTTCCAGAACTACGCGCTCTACCCGCACATGTCCGTGTACGACAACATGGCGTTCGGCCTCAAGATGCGGAAGTTCCCGAAGGCTGAGATCGACAAGCGGGTCCGCGAGGCGGCCCTGATGCTCGGCATTCAGGAGCTGCTGCAGCGCAAACCCCGGCAGCTCTCGGGCGGCCAGCGCCAGCGGGTGGCCGTCGGCCGCGCCATCGTGCGGCACCCCCAGGTCTTTCTCTTCGACGAGCCGCTGTCGAACCTCGACGCGAAGCTGCGTGTCCAGATGCGCGTGGAGCTGAAGCGGCTGCACGAGCGCCTCGAGACCACGGCGATTTACGTGACCCACGACCAGGTCGAGGCCATGACGCTCGGCGATCGCGTGGTCGTCATGAAGGACGGCATCGTCCAGCAAGTCGGCGACCCGCTGGGCGTGTACTCGAAGCCGCGCAACCGGTTCGTCGCGGGGTTCATCGGGTCCCCCGCCATGAATTTCCTCGAGTGCACCGTCGTCGGCGACGGCGACCTGAGCGTCGAGACGCCGGGCTTCCGGATCGGCGTCCCGCCCGCGCAGAAGGGCGCGCTCGAGCGGTACCGCGGGAAGCCGGTGACGCTCGGCGCCCGCCCCGAGGACCTCCGCGAAGCGAAGCCCGATGACCCGAAGACCTACCGGGTCGGCGCGGTCGTGGACGTGGTCGAGCCGCTCGGCAACGAGATCCTCCTGAACGTGAGCGTCGGCAAGAATACCCTCGTGGCGCGCGTCCCGCCCTCGTCC